>CAZXCR010000111.1:0-6067 GCA_964639315.1 uncultured Treponema sp.
TAGCGGCGCGAAGCGTTCAAAACCGTAGGTTTTGAATGAAACCGCGGAAAGCGGGTTTACTAAGAAAATTTTCACTCGGAACGTAAAAAAAATTTGTGGCAAGAAAAAAAATCGCTCCAAGTAAATAAAAATTGCAAAACTCGAATTTTAACCTAGCCAAATCATCCTTTCAACCAATATTACTTTAGTTGTTTTTAGGAGAAAAATTGATTATACTTATATAGTATGAATGTTAAAAGCCCAGAATTGCTTTTTTCTCGATTTGTTCGCAATTACAACGAACCTTTTTCAGTAAAAGAAGTAAAAAAAATTTTTTCCATTGCAGGATTTAATCTTTCTTCAAAAATGATTGAATTTTATATTGATTCCTGCCCAGATGTTCTTCGTATGGAAAACGGTTTTTATATTACAAAAAGCGGTGCTTTTACTGGCGAAATTTTCAGCATTATGCCCACAAGAGAAGAATTTGAACAGGGCGTTATGGTTATAGGAGACCGCTGCATTCCTTTTCTTGATTCAGACCGCATAACAAGTTCGTATTCATTTTACATAAATGGTAAAAAAATCCCCACAAAATCTGGTCGTTTCGACAGTGATCTTGCAATCGATATGTTCATTTTGTTTGGCGAAGAGTATGCGCCGCAGTACATTGCCTCTGATCCAGCAAGCGATTTGGATATGGTAGAAAGAGTTTTTGAACTGCCGTCTTATGTTAATCTTACCGGACTAGATCTCGATTTTTTAAAAAGAAATTATCAGTTTAAAAAAGGCGATAGAATTCTCTGCTGCGTTACCGACTGGGACAGTTGCAAGGTTAACATTATGATTATGCACTCCAGCCAGAATAAATTTGAGCGGGGCGAAGCCGGAGAAAAAAGACTTTTGTGGTACAGTCAGTTTGAAAATTTCCTTCTTGAAAGTTTTGAAAAATACGGTCCTGTGTCAAGCATAGAAGAACAGCTTATAAATGTTTACTTTGCTCACCGTAAGGAACTTTGTGTTCCGTACTGCGGTTCTGTTGAAGAATATCTTGGTCATTATGCAAAAAAAGTTGGCGTAGAAAGTTTTGGCGTTGAAACCAGACTTTGGGAAAAAGGTAAGGAAGTGCCTGCTTTTGGTGGCTGGAATAAAAACGAACTTGGTCAAATGAAAAATCTTTCTGATAAAATTTCTTTCCCTGAATTTTTATTTAGCTCTGTGCCAGAATTTATTGAAGATCAGTACATTTTTGATTCATTTTATTCCCGAAAAGAAGATGAACTTTTAGATAACGTTGTGAATTCTCTTACCCAGGAAGAATTTTCCGTAGATAAAAAAACGCTCTCTGAACTTGCCTTGAATCTGAAAGAACGCAGTGCTATATTAAAAAAACAGTACAATTGGTTTAGGGATCACAATTTGGGCGCTGTAAGAAAAAAAGCACTCGATTTGTATGGAGAGGTTTTTCTTCTTGTTTGCAAACTTGATTATGCCGGCAGTTTAATAGCGAATTTGCCTCAGCAAGAAGTTGTTATTCTTTCTCAGTTATACGGACATTTACTTCAAATATTTGAGGCGCTTGCAGGAGACCCTTGCATGGAAGATAGTGCCAGCGAATGTTTAATTTCGCTTGAAGGAATGAAGTGGAATTTTGATGAAATTCGTGGACCTATTGAATTTTCCCTACAAAAACAGAAAAACAACAGGTTTACTGTTCTCAATTTAGAGAAATAATAAAAATTGTCTGGTAAAAGTGGAATTTTTGCCGGGCGCACATTAAAAAATTGTCTGGGGTAAAAAATGTGTATGGAACTGAGTATTGAAAAACTTCTTGAAAATGGAGATGTGCTTACAAATGTTGCCGGAAGCACTGTAGAAGAGGTTTACAAAAATGTGTGCAAAAAAATCAGGCTTCCAGAAGGATTAAGTGGCGACGTTCTTTGTAATGAACTTCTTGAGCGCGAAAAAATTTTAAGTACCGCCGTGGGACAGGGAATTTCAATTCCTCATCCGCGATATCCGCTTTTAAAAGCTGCAGAAAATCAGCGAATAATTGTTTGTTTCCTAAAAGATTCAATGAATATGAATGCACCAGACAGCAGACGCGTTTTTGTTATGTTCATTTTGCTTTCAAATTCCTCTCAAAATCATATAAAAGCTTTAAGTTCTCTTGCGAAACTTCTTCATCACAAGCAGTTTTTGGATTTTCTTCAGTCCGTGCCAGATAAAATGGAACTTTTAAAGGCCGTTGAAAAATTTTCTCTTCCACCTTCAGACGTTTTAGAAGACTGATTTTTTAATCTTTTTTTCAAAATTTATATTTCGATTGCAATTTAAGGCTTATAGGTGTAAAATATAAAAACTTGATTTGTATCAATTTTTCTTAATAAACAAAGGAGATATTTCTATGAACACAAAGGCAATTGAGGCTACAGCACTTTCTATCCGTAGTCTTTCAATGGATGCTATTCAGAAGGCAAATTCTGGTCATCCGGGACTTCCTCTTGGTGCCGCAGAACTTGCTGCAGTTCTTTATGGTGAAGTTATGAAACATAATCCGGCTGATTCTAAATGGGCTGACCGGGATCGCTTTGTTCTTTCTGCAGGACATGGTTCAATGCTTCTTTACAGTATTCTGCACATTGCAGGATATAAAGTTTCTATGGACGATATAAAATCTTTCCGCCAGGTAGGATCTAAGTGCCCGGGACATCCTGAATACGGCGTTACTGACGGAGTTGAAGCAACTTCTGGTCCTTTGGGTCAGGGAATTGCAGTGGCTGTAGGTATGGCAATTGCTGAAACTATGCTTGCTGCACGTTTTAATACTGCAAAACACACTATTGTAGATCACTACACATACACTTTGGTTGGCGAAGGTTGTCTTCAGGAAGGCGTTTCTTCAGAAGCTTGTTCTTTGGCAGGAAATTTAAAGCTTGGCAAATTGATTGCTTTCTATGATGAAAACAAAATTTCTATTGATGGCTGCACAGACATTACTTTTACAGATGATGTTCAGAAGCGCTACGAAGCTTACGGCTGGCAGGTTTTGCGCGGAAGTATGTACAATGTAAAAGAAATTGCTGATTTAGTTGCAATTGCTAAGGCTGAAACAGAAAAACCAACTCTTATCATCCTTAAATCAGTAATTGGAAAGGGCGCTCCAAAACAGGGAACTGCTGATGTTCACGGGGCTCCTCTTGGTGCTGAAGGTTGTGTTGAAGCTAAGAAAACTCTCGGTTTACCAGAAAATGAAAATTTCTACGTAGTTCCGGAAGCTTACAAATACTTTGAAGAAAAAGCAAAGGAATTTGCAAAGGCTGAAGAAGACTGGAAAAAAGAATTTGATGAATGGTCAAAAGAAAATCCTGAACTTGCAAAAAAATGGGACGAATACTGGAATCAGAAACAGACTGGCGACGCTGCTGCTCCTTCTTACAATGTTGGCGACAAGCTTGCTACTCGTGATGCTTCTGGAAAAAGCCTTAACTGCATGGCTGACCGCTATGAATGGCTTGTTGGTGGTTCAGCTGATTTGCAGGGACCTAACAAAACAAAGGTTAAGAATGATGACGGAACTTACAATGCTTCTAACAGAAAGGGCCGCACAATTGAATACGGAATTCGTGAATTTGCAATGAGTCAGGTGGAAAGTGGAATTAACCTTCACGGCGGATTACGTGCATTTGGTGCAACCTTCTTGGTTTTCAGTGATTATTTAAGACCTTCACTCCGCGTGGCTGCTCTTTCAAAAATTCCAAACATCTACATCTTTACACACGATTCAATTTATGTTGGTGAAGACGGACCTACACATCAGCCAGTTGAAACTTACGCTGCACTCCGCTGCATTCCTAATGTTCAGTTCTTGCGTCCGGGCGATGCTCAGGAAAGCCAGGTTGCATGGGAAATGGCTGTTGAAAGCAAAGATCATCCAGTTTGTATGGCATTTACACGTCAGGCACTTGCAGTTTATGAAAAAGCTGATAAAAACTGGGCTGAAACAGTGCGCAAATGCGGTGCTTATGTAGTTCAAGAAGGAAGTTCTAATCCTGACATTACAGTTCTTGCTACAGGTTCAGAAGTTGGAATGGCTTTGGACGCAGCAAAACTTGTAAGTGGCAAAACAATTCGTGTTGTTTCTGTAATGGACAAAACTTTGTTTGATGCTCTTGATGAATCAAAGAAAGCTGAAATTATTGGAAATGCAAAGAGAACTGTGGTTGCAGAAGCTGGTGTAAAACAGGGTTGGGAAGGATATGCAAAGGCTGCAGATCTTTACACAATCAACCGCTTTGGTGAATCAGGTCCTGCTTCTAAGGTTGCAGAAGTATTTGGATTTACCCCTGCAAAATTTGCTGAATTTTTGAACAAATAAAAATAATCTGATTTTTTTAAGTTAGATTGTAAAAGCTCCGTACTAAGTGCGGGGCTTTTTTTTGTATAAAAAATTTTTTGTTTAGAAGAGGACTTTAGCCGGCCGTGGAGCTGTTGCGAAGCAAGCCGCCGCTTTAGCGGCGGCCGAACGGAAGGAGTGAGCAGCGGAAGGGCCGTTACTAAGAAAATTTTGCTCCAAAAAATTTTTTAAAACATTATTATTTCTTCGTAAACTCTGATTGCGTACTGGTCGGTCATTCCCGAAATGTACTCTATGATGCACTTTTCCCAGCTTTGATTGTCGTAGATGTCAAAAACTTGCGCTGTGTTGAAACGGAGTGTCTTTTTTTGCGACAAATCGTAATTTGTGTATTTTATTAGCCAGTCTATGAAAGTTTTTGAAAGATTTGGAAAGTACCGTAAACATTGTTCCATTCTGTGATTTTTTGCATATTCTTGAGTTTTGATGAGTATGTTGTAAATGCTTGTTAAAATTACCTGGGCGTATTTTTGGAATTCTACTAATCGCCAGTGGTTGTAAATGTTTGCAAAGCAGAAAGATTTTAGGGCTTTTATGAATTTGAAGTACGGTTCGCTGAAGCAAATTCCTTTTTCGGGCGTGGATTGTTCGCAAAGGTCAACAATCATATCGTTGATTAAAACTGTTGTGTTTACTGCGCGGCCTGAGCGATGAACGCCGTTTGTTGTGTGGCTGGAAAAATTGCGGTTTGGTCCGAAGCCGAGGGTGCTGGCAACAATTTCTCGCAGTTGACGGTATGCGCCCATATCAAGAATGTGATAGGTTCTTGCGTCTTCTAAGTCGCGGCCTAAGAAGGCAATTTTGTCGCTTTCTTTTACGATGCAGCCTTCCCACGTGTACGGCGGAACAATTCCGGGGCGTTTTATGTCGTAGAGATTTTTTGCTTCGTCGCGCGGTTTTAGTCCCTGCTGGTCAATTTCTCCGCAGTGGCAGATTAGTCCGTCGCGGACTGCATAGGTGAGGTCAAGATTTTTTTCGAAACCTTCCGGGTCGCTTAGGGTTTCAATGTAGTCTGCAAAAAAAAGGCTGTTTCTTTCGTGCCAGAATTTTTTTGGTGCGTTTATTGCGTCTGGAATTTGCTCTTTTACAAGGGAGTTTAAAATTTCTTCGCCAGTGTGACCAAAGGGTGCGTGCCCTATGTCGTGACCGATTGCAATTGCGTTTGTAAGTTCGGTGTTGAGTCCAAGATATTTTGAAATTGTTGTGCTTACACTTGCCACGTGATTTACGTGTTCCATTCGCGTGCAGATGTGGTCGTCGTGCGGTGCAAAAAAGACTTGAGTTTTATGCTTGAGTCGCCTGTAAGCTAAGGAATGCAGAAGCCGCGTGTAGTCTCGTTCGAATTCTGAGCGGATGTCGTTGCCGCGGATGTAAAGCGAATGTTCGCGGGAGTTTGCCTGTTCCCACTTGGGATTTTCTGGCGCAATTTTTACTTTTGAAAAAATGTCTTTCATAGAGGTGATTATAATGTTGGTGGGGAAAATTTGCAATTTTTTGCGGGGTGCGGAGGGCGCGAGGGTACTGATGGGATTTTTTTTTGTTAACAAGAAAATTTTTTTTTAGGATAAAATTCGAGTTTTTGCAATTTTTATTTACTTGGAGCAAGTTTTTTTTCTTGCCACAATTTTTTTTTACGTTCCGACAGTAATTTTTTTAGGAAACCCGCTTTCC
>CAZXCR010000112.1:0-6030 GCA_964639315.1 uncultured Treponema sp.
AATGTCAGGATATTTTATTTCTCCGTAGTACATATTTTTTAGTTTTTAAAGATGAAGAACTCTATCGCGGATTTCTTGAGTTCGTCCTTGATTCCAATATTGCGTTCCAATGTAACCGCAGGTTCTTCTTGCAACATTCATTGTGTTTTGATCGCGGTTTTTGCAGTTTGGACATTCCCAAACAAGTTTTCCGTCTTCATCACTAACAATTTTAATTTCGCCAGTGTAGCCGCATTTCTGACAATAATCGCTTTTTGTATTCAATTCAGCATACATAATATTTTCGTAAATATGTTTCAAAAGTGCCATTACTGCAGGAATATTATTTTCCATATTTGGAACTTCTACATAACTTACAGCGCCGCCCGGACTTAACTCCTGAAATTCACTTTCAAAGGTAAGTTTTGTAAATGCATCGATTTTTTCTCCAACATTTACGTGATAGCTGTTTGTAATGTAGTTTTTGTCTGTAACTCCTGGAATAACACCAAATCTTTTTTTGAGACATTTTGCAAATTTGTATGTGGTGCTTTCGAGCGGAGTTCCGTAAACTGAATAATCAATATGCTCTGCAAGTTTCCATTTTTTGCAAGCGTCATTTAATGCATGCATAACATTAAGAGCGAATGGTTTTGCTTCAGAATCTGTGTGACTTTTGCCAGTCATATATTTTACACATTCGCAAAGTCCTGCGTATCCAAGCGAAATTGTTGAGTAGCCGTTGTAAAGAAGCTTGTCGATTGTTTCGTCTTTCTTAAGTCTTGCAAGTGCTCCGTTTTGCCAAAGAATTGGTGCTGCATCAGACTTTGTTCCTAAAAGACGATTATGGCGAATTCTTAGCGCTCTGTGGCAAAGTTCAAGACGTTCATCAAGAATCTTCCAGAATTTATCCATATCTTTTCCTGAGGAACAGGCAACATCTACAAGATTAATTGTAACAACGCCCTGATTGAATCTTCCGTAATATTTTGGTTTTCCGTTTTCATCAATGTATGTTGTAAGGAACGAACGGCATCCCATACAAGGATAACAGTTTCCGTTTCCATTTGCGTCAACTTTGAGTTCGAGCATTTTCTTTTCAGAAATATAATCAGGAACCATTCTTCTTGCAGTACATTTTGCCGCAAGTTCAGAAAGATAATAATATTTTGTTCCAGGTTCTACGTTGTCTGGTTCAAGAACGTAAATCAATTTTGGAAAAGCCGGAGTAATCCACTGTCCCTGTTCATTTTTTACGCCCTGATATCTTTGCTTTAAAGCTTCTTCAATGACTAAAGCCAAATCTGCTTTTTCCTGCTCATTTTTTGCTTCGTTAAGATACATAAAAACAGTTACAAATGGAGCTTGTCCGTTTGTTGTCATCAGCGTAATTACTTGGTATTGAATTGTTTGAACACCGCGTTTTATTTCATCTTTTAACCGCTGATTTACCATAAAATCAAACTGCTCGTCGCTTACTTCGAGACCAGTTGCGCTAATCATTTCTTTAATTTCTTTGCGGAATTTCTGGCGGCTTACATCAACAAAGGGCGCAAGATGTGAAAGAGAAATACTTTGTCCGCCATACTGACAGCTTGCTACTTGCGCAATAATCTGAGTTGCAATATTGCAGGCGGTAGAAAAGGAATGCGGACGGTCAATTTTTGTTCCGCTTATAACCGTTCCGTTTTGAAGCATATCTTCGAGATTTACTAAATCACAGTTGTGCATTCTCTGCGCAAAATAATCAGCATCGTGAAAGTGAATAATTCCTTCTTCGTGTGCTTTTTGAATATCCGGATCTAAGAGAAAACGACGTGTAATGTCTTTTGAAACTTCTCCAGCCATATAATCGCGCTGAACAGAAACAACTGTAGGATTTTTATTTGAATTTTCTTGTTTTACTTCTTCATTTGCTTCCTGAAGAAGAGAAAGAATTTGCTTGTCTGTAGTATTTTCTTTGCGCATAAGCTTATGGCGATAACGGTAAGTTATGTACTCTTTGGCAACATCATAGGCTCCGTTTGCCATAATTCCGTTTTCTACCAAATCCTGAATATCTTCTACATTCAGGGCGTGTCCTGCTTTATGACATTCAATTTCAATATCATCAACGATAGATTCAATTTGCTCTGGTTTCAGTTTTTTATATTCATCCACCTGCGCATTTGCTGCTTTTATTGCATTTGAAATCTTGTTGCGGTCAAAACTTGCTTCAGCACCGCTTCGTTTGATGATTTTCATTGTTTTTTCCTCGTTTTACAATTTGTAATAATAAACACTATATCTAGCGTTTAAGTGTACTAAGTATACTAGCGATAGTGTGTGAAGTCAACGAACAAGCGTTAGCCACTCAAAAGCCAAAAAGCCTTGATGTTATTGTTTGAAAACGGATTTTTAGGGTACAGACTGAGTTAAATAAATTTTTCATAGCATTTATTTGGCTTTATGCGAGATTTATGGATACAGAATTTTATTAAAAAAAAAGACTGCCAGAACTAATTCTGACAGTCAAAAATTTAAGAAAATCAACAAAATTTGATTTTAAAAGTAGCGCAAAGGTTTGGTAGATTTACGCGGTATTTTTTGTCGAGTTCAGGGCCACAGGAATTTGAACCAACTCCAGCCATTTGTGAATCAATGCAGATTATGTTACTTTCGCATTTTTCAAGTTCGAAATTATGTTTCTTTTGGGCAAGTTCTTCCTGAGTGTATTCGCCAGCAGAAAAAGAAAAATTTTGTGTTTTGCCAGTGCTGTCTGCTACTTCAAAAATTATGCTTTGATTTTCGTTGTAAGCTTTTAAGTACTTTGCATTCCAGTGCGAAGAATTTTCCTGCGGTTTTACGTAAGGTTCGTATTCATTTTTTACAGAAGATTTAAATGTTCCAAAATATGAAGAATGATGCTTGTCTACGTAACTTTCATATGGTCCGTAAGCAAGATATTCAATTTCAGAAAATTCTTTTGGAACAAAAAGTCTTAGGCCAAATCTTGGAAGAAATTCTACTTTTTCGTCTGTTTTTAAGTTGCAGTCAATTTTTAATTCTCCGGCAGAATTTATGGTGTAAACTAAAGTCCCTTTTGCAAAAGGCTGAATTATGCTCCAGCCAAAACTTACACAAGCGGTGATTTTTACTGCATCTTTTGATTCAGAAATTTTTACTGAATAAACTTTTGTTTCGTAGTCATCAAGATGAAGTTTTTTCCAATTAGCGCAAATGTTTCTGTCGTTGTCTGTTGGTGCTCTAAAAAAGTTTAGTGCGATTGGTTTTGTAAGAATTTCTTTATCGTCTTTTAGAATTTTTGTGATTTGAGCCGTTCTTTTGTTAAAGAAAAATTTTGCTTTGCCAGCGGAAATTTCTGTTGAAAGGGCTTCGTCTTTTACGGAAAGTTCCTGTGCAGAAGTTTCATTTTTTGTGAGATTTTCAAAATCAATTTGAGTTTTATAATTTTCATTTAAAATGATTTGATCAAAGCAGATTTCGTAATCTTTTTTTGCCCAAAGGGAATCATTTTTCTGAGTAAAAATAAATTTTATTTCGAGATTCTGCTGATTTTTAAAATCTTCAAGTTCAGGAAAATAAATTTCTTTCGATTCTTTTGCCTGTAAATCAAGTTCAAAATCTTTTTTTAGAAGAATTTTGTTAAAGTCAGAAAGTTCAAAATGCGCATAGGCAATATTCTGTAAATTTTCAAAATCTAAAAAACTTGTAAATTTAAAAGTATTTTCTTTTGTTGACTTTTCAACACGAACTGGTCTAAAAATCTGTTTTGCTTCGTAAAGTCCAATGTGCGGTTTTCTATTTGGATAAACAAGTCCGTCCATACAGAAATTTGAATCATCGTGCTTTTCGCCAAAATCTCCACCGTAACCGTATTTTGGAGAATCGTCTGTATTTTTGCCAATAATTACGCTGTGATCGCACCATTCCCAAATAAATCCGCCGCAAACTCTTTCACTGGAATAAAAAGCGTTTCTGTAATCTTCTAAATCTCCAGGTCCGTTGCCCATTGCGTGGCAGTATTCGCACAAAACTAAAGGTCGCTTTTCTTTTTTATTTTTTGCAAAATCCTGAACAAACTGAACTGAAGGGTACATTTTCGAAACTAAATCCAAGTCTTTGTCTGAAGTTTTATCAAGAGTATAAGTGCTTTCGTAGTGAACGAGTCTTGTAGAATCAAGCGATTTTACTAATTTTGCACATTCCTGCATATTTTTGTTGTAACCGCTTTCGTTTCCAAGTGACCAAAAAACTACGCAAGGACGATTTAAATCTCTGGTAACAAGAAGTTCCATTCTGTCTAAAAGTTCTGCTTTCCATTCATTTTGCGAAGTAAGCCAAGCAATTCCGCTGTAACCGCCTTCTTTGTCGCCTTTTAAATTCTGATAAGCTGGAACTGAACCGTGAGTTTCCAGGTCGGCTTCGTCAATTACATAAAATCCGTATTCGTCGCAAAGTTGATAAAAAATCGGCTGGTTTGGATAGTGAGACGTTCTGATTGCATTTATATTGTGCTTTTTCATCAGATTAAAGTCTTCTTTTAGCTGCTCGCGGCTGGCAACGTAACCAGTTTGCGCGTAACTGTCGTGGCGGTTTACTCCGTGAAATTTTACAGCGCGTCCGTTGATTTTCATAATTCCGTTTTCAACACAAACGTCGCGGAATCCAACTTTTTCGCCAATTTTTTCAGAGTCAGTTTCAATTTCAAGATTATAAAGATTTGGAATTTCTGCTGACCAAAGTTCAATATTTTGAAGTTTGAAGGAATATTTTTGATTTGCATTTATTTCGTTTTGAAGAAAAATTTTTTGATTTTTATCAGTTAAAGTTATTTTTGCCTGCGAAAAATTTCCCTGCGCTTCAAAGACAAATTCTGCATTTTTTTTATCTTTTGAAAGGAGAGTTTGAATTTTGTATTTTTCAATCCGATTTTTTGGACGCGAAAGAAGGTAAACGTCGCGGAAAATACCGCTTAGTCTGATTTTATCTTGATCTTCAAGATATGTTCCGTCGCACCATTTTAAAACTGCAATAACAATTTTATTTTTTCCTTCCTGAAGCAAATTTGTAATGTCAAATTCCGAAGTGTGATGAGAAACCTGCGAGTAACCGGCAAAATTTCCGTTCACATACAAATAAAAGCAGCTGTCTACGCCTTCTAGTACAAGAATTTTTTGTAAACCGTCAGCGTGGTACTCAAGATTTGTGCTGTAAATTCCAGCAGGATTTTCGTCTGGAACAAAGGGCGCATCGTATGGAATTGGAAAATTTACGTTTGTGTATTGAGCGTTTCCGTAGCCAAAAAGCTGCCAGTTGGAAGGAACAGGAATTTTTTTGTCGGCTTCTGAAATTAAGTCAGCAAAATTATCTTCAAGTTCTAGGGCAGAATTGTAATATTTAAAATTCCATTCTCCGTTTAGAAGTTTAAATCTTGCTGATTTTTCCCGGTCTTCAAAGGGATTCTGCGATTTTTCGAACGGAATAAAATAATTGTGATCTGGCAAGGTATTTATGTGTAAGGAATTAAAATTTTCGTGGAAAATCATTTCGCTTTTTTGACTTCCAGCTTTTGAAATTTCTGAAAAATTCATTTTATGCACCTCTGCAATTTTTTTTCATATAAAATTTGATGACAAATTTTAAACTTCATCAGAAATGTAATATTTTAAGAAAAGGTTTTCAAGAGTTGTACTTGTAAAAAAGTGATTATGGAAAATGATTGGTACGAGATTTTTTTTGATAAGAAGGGAAGTTTTTGTTGGACGAAAAATTCTGTTGGTTACGCGGGCGTGTTTACTGATAAATTTTTTTGTTAGGGAGAAAATTTTGTTGGTAACTTGAGGAATTTTTTGGTGGACAGGGAATTTTGTTGGTAACACGGGCTGGTTTGCGGTTGCTACGAGTTTTTGTTGATAAGAATTTATTTTCTTAACGACAAGCTAAGCCAAGCCTAGCCCCGATAGTTGAGTAAAATGCTTTCAGCATTTTACTCATCGAGTTTGTCGCAGGCATATGAGTGCTTCCCGAGTTTTCTTGCGAAAACTCGTA
>CAZXCR010000113.1:0-6025 GCA_964639315.1 uncultured Treponema sp.
TTCAGTTAAGAAGAAATCAATTTCTTAGCAAAACAATTCCACGAGTTTCGCTTGCTCTGCAAGTTTTGTGTCAAAACTTGCATGACCCGATGGTTAACTTCCGTCGCCCGAAAACACAAGTGAAGTCTGCAATACACTTTGAACGTTGGCAAGCGTTGAAAACCCTCTTACGTTCAGCGTGGCGAATTGACGCGCTTTTTGCGGAAGCATATTCTGTTATAGTACAAAAACTCGAATTTTGACCTAATAAAATTTCTGGGGAGTTAAAAAATGAAAATACTAAAAAAATTCTTTGCGTTAAGTTTATTTATTTTTTTGCCGGCGTTTCTTATGGCAAAGGACGCAGTTTTTTACGGAGAAAATTTCAACATAAAGCTTTGCTATAACGACAGCGCTTTTCCAGGCGATGCAGTTTTTGTAAGAATGAAACTTTCTCAAAACTCAAAAGCTAAAAAAAGTCAGGGAGGCGACTTTAGCAAAACTCAGGCAAAACTTCAGCTTTTTGTAAATGAAAAACTTACTGACTCTTCAAATTTTTATTTACTCCCTGATTCTTCTTCAAAAAACACCATCACCTTTCTTACAGGAATTCCGCTTTCTTCCTGGTGGACAGAAAATGAAAATTTTTATCTTGTTGTAAATTTTAATTTTAGAGGTGAAAAAAATTACGAGTTCAAGCTTCCGTTTTCTTTACTGCACAAAGATTTTGTAAATGAAACAATTCCACTTAACGAAGAGAACACGCAGATTAAAACAGACGCAAGCCCTGAGCGAATGAATCAGATTAAATCCTTAAACGAAATTTTGGGAACTATAAATACAGAAAATATTTTTTCAACAAAAGCCTTTGTTTCGCCAACAACGGCAACAAGACGCACTTCATTTTTTGCGGACAGAAGAATTTACGAGTACACAAACGGAAAATCATCAACAAGTCTTCACTATGGAATTGACTACGGAATTCCAACCGGAACTTCTGTAAATGCCTGTGCTGACGGAAAAATTGTGATGGCAGAAAACCGAATTTCTACTGGCTGGAGCGTTGTAATTGAACATCTTCCAGGACTTTACAGTCTTTACTACCACTTGGACAGTTTGAATGTTGAAAAAGGACAAATGGTAAAACAGGGAGAGCTTATTGGATTAAGCGGGGCTACAGGTCTTGCAACAGGTCCGCATCTGCATTGGGAAGTGAGGCTTAATATGAGCGCAGTCAGCCCAGACTTTTTTACTTCAGATTTTACTTTTTCTAATCAGCTTGACTAATTTTTTATGGCGGATTTTTGCGAGTTTTTGCAACTAATAAGACTCGTAAAGTTCAACAGAACCATTTTTTTTGATTTTTACAGAATATTCGCGGTAAGGAATGCAGCCCGAAAGTGGAATCTGAGTGAATTTTATATACTTAGAAAAAATACGCGAAAACGGATTTACAGTAAATTTTGCAATGCGGTTAAGGTGCTTTGATTTGTAAAATTTGCTGCCAAAATATTTTTTTAACTGAATCCCAGAGCGAACATTTAAACTTCCGCTGGAAAATATTCTGTTTGGAAAAGTAAAAATTTTATCTTTGTATAAAAAACTTGCGAATTCAAGGTAAATTGATTCTGAAGGCCAGGATCTTTCAATTACTGCAAAAACTTCCTGATTTAAATCCAAGAGTTCTATGCTTGCACTCACAGAATTTTCGCTTGAACCGTAAACCAAAAGATGAGCACATTCAAAATCTTCTGGTTCCTGAATTTTTTCTGCTGAAGTGCAGGTAAAAGAAAACAAAAGAAAAACAAAAAAAACTGAGAAAATAAAAATTGTAAAAATTAGAGCAACAAAAAACCTAATAATTTTTTTAGATGCTTTCATAACAAAAAATCATTTTCCAAAAAGCGCAAGAAATTCTTTTTCATTTATAACAGGAATTCCAAGCTGAAGTGCTTTTACATTTTTTGAAGAACCGCTCGAAGTATCATTTGTAACCAAAAACGAAAGTCCTTTTACCACAGAAGATTTTACGCTCCCACCATTTTCTTTTACAAGTTGCTGAGCTTCGGAACGCTTTAACGTCAAAAGCTCTCCTGTAAAACAAAAGGATTTTCCAGTCAAAATTCCGCCAGAAGGAAGTGAAAGTTCAATGACTCTATTTTCAAGCAGTTTTTTCATTTCATCAAGATTTTCTTTAATTCCATCAACAAAATTTTTTGCAAGAATTTCAGCAAATCCGTAAACTTCAGTAAGCTGCTCAACTTGTAACGAAGCAATTTCTTCAAAAGTTTTGTAGCCAGCTTCTATAATTTTTTCAACCTGAACCTCGCCAATTCCTTCAATGTCAAATCCAGCAATAAATTTTGCAAGACTTACTTTTCTGTGCGACTGAATAGAATTATAAACTTTTGCTGCTCCCAAAGATTTTTTTTCGTTTTTTAAGCTTTCTTCATCAAGAAAATATGGCGTTAAAGAACTTTCTGTAAGAGAATAAATGTCTGAAATTGACCTTACAAGTCCAGTTTTAAAAAGAGACGTTATTAAAGTTTCGCCTAAATCTCTTATGTCAACAACGCTAATCCATTTTAAAAGCTGATGAAGAATTCTTTTTGTACACAATTTGTTCGGGCAGTAAAGACGAGTTCCTTCATCAATAAGCTTTGTACCACAAGTTGTGCAAACGTCAGGAACTTCAATTTCAGTACAATCAGCAGGATTTTCTCCTTCAACAGTACTTATTATTTTTGGAATAATTTCCCCGCGCTTTACAACAAGAACATAACTTCCAATTTTTAAATTTAATGAACGGATAAGATTTGTATTTGCAAGACTCGCTCGTTTTACTGTAGTTCCATTAAGTTCTACAGGGTCAAAAACTGCAACTGGAGTATAAGTAGCGCCGTTTTCACCCCACTCAACTTTTCTTAGCACAGAAACCGCCTCTTCAAGACTAAATTTAAATGCAATCTGACGGTCTGGTCTGTCGCGCAAAGCATCTTCGTGATTTACATTTCTTTCTTTTATTACAAGCCCGTCAATGTCGTAATCAAGATTTTTACGAGTTTGCATAACAAAACTTCTGTAATTAATGACTTCATCAGGATTTTTGCAGATTTTTAGAGGCGCGGTATTAAAGCCAAGTTTTTTAAGCCACAGTAACTTTTCTTCTTCGTCCTTGTACGGCTGTTCTCCGGAACTTGCCCAAACGTCATAAGTAATTAGGCAAAGATATTCGCTGCCATCGCCATCTTTTCTTTTCATAAGACCGTTTGCAGCGTTTCGGCAATTTGCTTTGTCAGCAAAAAATTTATCGTGAATTTGATGAGTCATTATAACTTCGCCACGGATTCCGCCTGTAAAGTCAGCAATAGTATTGTCAGGAAGAATAAGCTCTTTTCTTACGCCCTGCATTTTTAGGGCATTTGCGGTAATAACATCGCCTTTTGTTCCATCTCCGCGTGTAACCGCCCGCAAAAGATTTCCGTGCAAATACTGAAGTTCAAGCGAAGCGCCATCAAGCTTATACTCAACAAGATATTCAGAATAATTATGCTTTACACACCATTCTTTAAATTCTTCGGGACTTGAAGCTTTTTCCTGCGAACCCATAGGCATTAAATGTGCTGCCTTTTCAAAATTTCCTGAATCAGAGCCAACTGTGTGAAGAATAGGATTTGAAGGATCCAGTAATTTTAATTCATCCCAAAGACGGTCAAATTCAGCATCAGAAATTTCAGATTCGCCGTTGTAATAAAGATTCTGATGGTGGCGAATAAGTTTTTCAAGTTCTTTTATTCTTAAAAGAATTTCTTTATTTTCAGATTTTTCTCCGTCTTCGTTTGGTTGTGCTGCATCAAATAAATCCATTCTTTTTACCTAGTTTTTATCCTTTACAAAAAAAAGTTCATAAATATTGTGTCCGGCATCAATTCCTTTTTGCTCAAATTTAGTACGCGGACGCCATTGCTGATGAGGAGCAAAGCCTTCGTATTTATTTACCAATCCCGGAGTTGCCTCAAGTTCAGAAAGTGCAGTAAAAGCATATTCTTCCCAATCAGTTGCAAAATAAAGATAAGCGCCTGGAGCAAGTTTTGACGCAAGAAGATCTGTGCGCGGGCGGCTAAGAAGACGACGCTTGTGATGCTTTTTTTTAGGCCATGGATCTGGAAAAAAAATATGAAAGGCCGCAAGAGAATTATCTGGAATCATAGTTTCAAGAACTTCAATTGCATCGTGTTCAATGATAAAAAGATTTTTTAACTGATTGCGCTTTATTTCACTTAAAAGCCGCCCTACTCCGGGAATGTGAACTTCGCTGCCAAGATAATTCATATCAGGATTATTTTGTGCAATTATAGAAGTTGCGTGTCCCATTCCAAAGCCAATTTCCATTGTAACAGGATTTGTATTATTAAAAATTTCTGTAAAATTCAAAGTTTTGTGTTCAAAAGGAATGCACCAAACCTGATGAAGATTTTCGTAACTTCTTTTTTCAGTTTCGCTCATTCTGCCCGAACGCATTACGTAAGTTTTTATGGGGCGACGGTAATTCGAATCTCCTTCATCAAGATTAGAATTTTCTTTTTCATAATTGTCTGTGTCAAAGCTAATTGGCATAAAATCTCCGATTATTATTTTTAACTTTATTTTTGACTTTATTTTTGACTTTCAGAAGAATTTTTTGATTCTTCATTTTTTGATTCTTCAAAATAAACAAAAGGCATTACAAAGCAATTTTTGCTATCAGCAGTAGCATAGCATATTCTGTAGCAGATTGCATCAGGGTAATCTTTTAAGGCATCGCTTTCAGTTTTCCAGGCTTTTTTATAGTCGCCGTAGTAAACAAGAGAATTTGATTCGTCGTAAACCGCAAGTTTTTTAGATTTGGACTGTTTTATTAAATCCGGATAATCTGAACTTTTTGAAGTAAAATATTCATCGCGAATATTCAGTGAAAAAAAACTTTCACATTCGCGACCAGAAGCATCCTCGTAAAAAAACACGTACTTTCCTGAAGGCAAATTTTTTCCGTCTGACGCAATAAATTTTGAATAGCCAACCCAATTTTTTTTACTTCCGTCAGTAATTTTTCTTGGTTCCCTGCAAATCCATTCAAGACCACTTTCTTCACTTACAGCCCGAATTTCTGCTGCACGATGAATATCGCTTTCTGAAGAAGCAAAAATAGAAAGTCTTACCTTTGGAGAACTTTGCTCGTCGTCAAATTCAAACACAACGCAGGGATTTACGCTGGTAATTTTTGGAGCTGAATCTGAACAGGAATAAAAAAATACAAGACATGGCAGAATCAGAGAAAAAAGTGAAAGCACAAAAGTTTTTTTTGTCATATTTAAAAATTAAACTTTAAATTAATAACTGTCAAATCGCTTGTAGAAGACTGATTTACAATGGAATCAAATTTTACATTCACTTTTTTGCAGGCATCTTCAAGATACGAAAGATAGTAAAGTCCAAGATCCGTACCATCCTGACCTTCCGGCATCTGTCTGTAAAAGTCAATAAGCGATTTTTTGCTTAAATTTGCCGCCATTTTACTTTCGATGCTTTCTTTTACTTCCTGAAATTCGTCGTCTTTATTGTAAAGAGTGATTTGAAGAAGTCCCTGCTTACCGATTGCAGCCGAACCGCCACCTAATGTCCACGAAAGAAAAACAAGTTCGTGCTTGCGTTCAAGTTCTTTTACAATCTGCTCTCTTACTTTAGGGTCAAAAATCAATGTGTCAGAATTTTCAATTCCCTGAAACTGAATTTTTGCCTGTTTGCGGATATTATTATTTTCGCTGTTAAGGGCAAGTTCCATTACCATAACGGAAATATATTCAGCAACTTTAGATTTATCCATAACGGTTGCAAGATGCTGCCTTATAACACTTACAATTTCCGGGAATCCGTCAGTCTTGTAAAATAAGGTGATAATATGCCAGTTCATAAGACTAAGCCGGTTAAGGAATTTTTCTGACATTAAAAGATAAATATTTTTTTCTTCCGGAGAATAATCAGCATTGTTCATTATTCCCTTCCAGAC
>CAZXCR010000114.1:0-6019 GCA_964639315.1 uncultured Treponema sp.
AATAAATTCTTATCAAAAAGACCTGCGAGTTTTGGCATACAGCGTCGATTGTGCGCGAGTTACTAATAAAATTTTCAGTTAAGAAAAAAAATTTGCGGAACAGAAAATTTTGTCAGTAACAGTCGCAAGACTTGCTTGTATGGTAAAAATTACTGATATCTTGCAAGAAGTTTTTCTGCGTTTTCTGAATTGTAAAGTGCAAGAACTTCAACTGCAAAATTTTCTTCAAGAGCGGCTTTATAATTTTCTATTTTTGAAATGTAGTTGAGCGTTATTTGCGGCGTATTGTTTTTTCTAACTTTGTTTGTGCCTGCGTTGTACATTGCTAAGGCTGCAATTTCGTTGCCAGCGGTGTTTAAACAGAAACTCAAATGCGAAAGTCCGTAATAAGCCGAAATTTGTGGATCGTAAAATTCGCTTTCACTTAAATCCGGGAAGCTGTTGTTGTTTAACTGAAAAAGTCCTCTGTCTATGCTGCCGTTTGTATTTTTGTGCATTGCAGTTGTTTTAAAGTTACTTTCTGTGTGAGCAAGTGCAAAAGCAAGCGAAAGCGGAATGTTGTTTTTTTCAGCATTATTTAAAATTGCCTGAGCAACTTCGCGGCTGTTTGTAACTCTTGAATAAAACCATTCAACTGCAGCTCTGCTTTGTGGCTGGCGGTAAAGTGCAAGTCCAGAATCTTCTTTCTTAGAAACATCAATTTTTACGTTTGGAAGTTCTTCTTCGTCAAAAGAAAAATAATCTGTAAAATCCGCAATGTTTTCTGTTGTAGTTTCTGTTTTTGCTGATAAAGTGTGTTCGCCTTCAGCAGGTAAAAAAATCATAATGCAAAGGCTTGTGGCAATAAAAAAAACGCTGAACAAACAAGTTGCAATAAATTTTGTTTTTAAATTGCTTTGTTCGTAATTCATAATAAATTGCTCCGTTTATCTTGTGGTTTCAAAATTAAGGCATCTTGTAAAAAATTATCTTCGATGTTGCCTGAAGATGCCTGCGTATTCTAGTTTTGAAAATAGCAGAATTTAGAATAACGCTTTTAACTTGGCTTAAAAAAAATGTAATTTTTACCAGGCTCCCTTAAAGCCCATAGATTCTACGTTTAGCGGCAGAAAGTTTGTCATAAAAAATATTTTAAGGCAAGTAAATTTTGTGATATTTTTTAGAAGACTGTGAAATTATTCGCATTTAATGCAGTTTTTTACCAGTTATTTGAAGTTTTTTTTTGCGGATTTTGACCAGATGTGTATTGGTAAAGAATTTTTTAGGCAAATTCCAGAATATCGCGTTTTTAAAGTTGAATCTAAAATTTGCCTTATGATTTGAATGTTTAGTGAATTTTTTTAAAATTCAACAATCGCTTCGTTTTTTAAAATTTGTGGATTTTTGCTGAAGAAAATGTAGTGTTTGTGCTTTGCGGAAAGTTCTTCAATAAAATTCTGCTGATTTATGCAGTCTGGAACGGCAAAGCCAACAACGCTTGTGCAGTCTTTTATTCTGCGGGCGCAATGTTTAAAACTTGCAGTAAAATTTTCTTTTTCAAGTTCTGATTCAGGAATTTTGTCTGCTACTGGCAAAATAAAAGCGTAAATTTTCTTTTCTTCAAAAGATTTTAAGTTGTCGCGCAAGGTGGCAAGGAAATTTTCATTGTAATTTTCTTCATCAAAGCCAATTTGACTCCAAAGAACGCTTATACAAAGAAGTTTTGAAGCTTCAAAATTTGATGCGGCCAAATTTTCCGGAGACACGCTTAGGCTTTCTTTTGCGTTAAATTCAGTTCCACTTAAAAAAAATAATTTATTACTTTGAGATTTAAATTGAGGATCGAGTTTCATAAGGTGATTATAAATTTTTTTTATCTTTATGCGCAATATAAAAAAAAAGCCCTGACAATTCCTAATGTCAAGACTTCTGCAAGATAAAAAAAATTCGCAGTAAAGTGCGAATTTTAAAAATTGTGATTCATTGAAAAAACTTTGCTTTGCTAAAAGAGCAGAGCGCTTTTTGTTAAAACTGAATTTTAGGAAATTTTTGAGAACCTTTTGAATTCCCAAAATTTCCTAACAATAATTGCCTATTCAGTTAAAATCTTAATAACTTCAGCTTTGTCCTGAGTATTAAGAATTTGAGCGCGTTTGTCTGCTGATTTGAACAAAAGGCTTACTTCAGCAAGAAACTGAAGGTGAGGTCCAGTCTTGTTTACAGGTGACAAAGTCATAATAAAGATGCGGCATGGTTCCTGATCAAGGCTGTCAAAATCAACAGCATTGTCTGAAATACCAATGCAAGCTACAAGGTCAGAAACTGTATCTGTTTTTCCGTGAGGAATTGCGATTCCGTGTTTCATTCCTGTAGACATTTTGCGCTCTCTGTCGAGAACACATTCTCTTGCAGCAGCCTTATCTGTAACTTTTCCTGCTTTTACGAGAACCTCAAGGAGTTCATCAATGATTTCTTCTTTTGTAGTGCCTTTCAAGTGAAGGTCTACTGTTTCAGGTGTTAATACTGTTCTTAAGTCCATACAATAATCTTATGTTTAGAGTGAAAAATTGTCAAGTTTTTAAGATAAACTGAATGATTAAAAAAGAGATTAAAAATGTGTAAATTTCTGCATTTTGCCAGATTTTTTTATTGACAGACCCTGAAATGAATTCAGGGTGACCAGACAGGAATTTTCACTTATCAAAAAAAAACTCTCGGTGGTTGAGCCTGTCGAAACCTCTATCTGTAACAAACCGCTTGATTTCGACAGGCTCAATCGGCGCTATGTTGCTAAGAAAACTTATATTTTAGTAAGAAAACTTGCGGTCTTTTTGATAAGAATTTATTTTCTTAAATGCCAATGTATAACTAAGAAAACCTAGCCCCGATTGTAGCCGCGCGCAGCGTTCCGGAGCGGAGCGGAGGAATGGAACGGCGAAAAGCGGGTTTTCTAAAAAAAATTCGGCACGTGCAACGGGACGCTCTTGAGTAAGAAAAATTTGCTCCAGAAAGAATCTTCACAACGCATTAAAAACTGACTAAAATGCACTTTATGGATAATGTTCAAAAATTGTTTTCTGATATTGAAAAATTTAAGAAACACGAGCGTGCAAATGGAAATTCGTATGACGGCGAGAAAATTTGTTTGAAAATAAAGGAACTTTTTGCGCGTAATAATGCAAATTGTTCCTCTTTGGCTTTGTCTTATGCGGATTATTGGTTTGATGCTTACATTGCTCCTTGTGCTGATAAAAATTCTATGCCTGACGAAAAAGCGCTGGACGTTTTGGGTGCAATGCAGTCTTTGCTTGAAAATGACGTTTCGGGAACTGCTGCGCTTTCTGCTGTTGACTGGAAGGAACTTTGTTCGCTTACAAATCTTGAGGCTGATGAACTGGATATTAATCTTTTAAATGATTTGATGGTGGCTTTTGTGGATCACCAGGCGTTTTAATTTTTGGCTGTTAGAAAAATGGATAAAGAGCAAATTTTTTCTTTGTATTCGGAATGTTCTCAGTGTTCAAGAAAATGTAAGGTTAACCGCGCTGATGGAAAAAAGGGTTTTTGTGGTGAAGATTCGGCTTTGCGAGCGGCACTTGCCTGCCTTCATTTTGGTGAAGAACCTTTGATTACGGTTTTTGGCGGAAGCGGAACTATTTTTTTTACTGGCTGCACTTTGCGCTGTTCGTTTTGTCAGAATTATCAGATTAGTCAGGAAGGAATGGGAAAAATTCTTTGCGAAGAGGAATTTGTAAAGATTTGTTTGAAACTTCAGGAACTTGGTGCAGAAAATATAAATCTTGTTACGGGAAGTCATCATATTCCGCTGATTGCGCAGTATTTAAAGAGTGCAAAAAATTCTGGACTGGAAATTCCTGTTGCCTGGAACAGTAGCGCTTACGAAAGTGTGGAAAGTCTTGAACTGTTGCGTGGACTTGTGGATATTTGGCTGCCTGATTTTAAGACTTTGAATCCTGAAATGGGAAAAAATCTTTTTGATGCAGAAGATTATCCTGAAACTGCAAAAAAGGCTGTTTTGTGGATGATGGAAAATTCTCCTGTAAAAATTGTTGACTGCAAAAAAAACGGTGAAACTAGGGAAAAAATGATTTCTGGCGTTATTATAAGACATTTATTTTTGCCCGGAAGATTTGATGATACCGTAATTGCGCTTGATTGGCTTAAAAAAAATGCTGACAAAAAAGCCTGTATTTCGCTGATGTCGCAGTATACGCCGGTTCCTTTTAAATGTGATGAAAAGGAAATGCAGTGGCGCAAAAAATCTTTGGCGTGCTTTGAAAATCGACTTGTGAATGGTGAGGAAGAAGCCGACATAAAAGATATTATTGAAGCTTACGATTTTGACTACCTTTTTTACCAGGAACTTAGCGATGATACGAGTTGGCTTCCTGATTTTGAAAGAGAGCAGCCCTTTACAAATGCACTTTCTAAGTCAGTGTGGCACTGGAAAAGCGGATTTGTTTGCTGAGATTTTTTTGTTAAGAAAAGAATTTTTGCGGGATAGAGAATTTTGTTTGTAAACACGCGTTTTTTTTCTTAACTGGGAATTTCGGTGGTAACAGGCGCGCGTGTAATGTCGCGGACTTTTTCTTAACGCTAAACCACTTAGCCAAGCTTAGCCCCGATAGTTGAATAAAATGCTTTCAGCATTTTACTCGTCAAGTTTGTCGCAGGCATATGAGTGCTTCCCGAGTTTATAGCAAGCTACGCTTGCTTAGCGAGTTTCGC
This sequence comes from uncultured Treponema sp., assembly GCA_964639315.1. Classification (GTDB taxonomy): domain Bacteria; phylum Spirochaetota; class Spirochaetia; order Treponematales; family Treponemataceae; genus Treponema_D. Next base: position 4,729 of record CAZXCR010000114.1, read on the forward strand.
AAGCGAAACTCGTGGAATTGTTTTGTTAAGAAATTAATTTTTTAGTAGAGCGGAATTTTGTTAGTAACACCCACAAACTCGTAGATTTTTTTCTTAAGGGGCTGAATTTCGAGTTTAAATAAAATTTACAAAAAGATGTAGGAAAATAAAAGACCCGGTGGTTGAGCCTGTCGAAACCACCATCTGTAAGTAAGTCGCTTGATTTCGACAGGCTCAATCGGCGCTTAAATGATTAATTGCAAAAAACTCGAATTTTGACCTAAGGAATATTTTTTGTGAGAACAGGGACTTTTGTCAGTAACAGCCGCAAACTCGCAGATTTTTTTGTTAAGAAAAGAATTTTTTATTAAAGCGAAAATTTTGTCAGTAACAGCCGGAACGCAAAAAAAATTTTCCTAAAATGTAAAAAAATTCGCTCCCAGTAAGTAAAATTTAAAAAAACTCGAAATTCGACTTATCTAACAAAAAATTCTATCAGTAGCTGGCAGTTACCGGCGCTTTCTTAAAATAATCTTAATTTTTGAAATTTTATGAAATTCGTTTATTTCTGGAAATTTATATGATACAATAATTTCCGATATGGAAAAAAGAACTGGCGTTGTTGTACCGATTTCGGCTTTATATACAAAAGATTGTGTTGCTGTGGGCGACTTTTTGGCGCTTAAGGATTTTGCGGATTTTTGCAGCGAAGCGGGACTTTCTGTAGTTCAACTTTTGCCTGTAAATGATTCTGGAACACATTCTTCGCCTTATTCGGGGCTTTCTGCATTTGCCCTGCATCCTCTTTACATAAGAATTGAAGCGCTTCCTGAGTTTAAAGACGCTTTTGAGAACAATAAAAATTTTGCTTCCCAGTACAAGGCTTTTGTAAAAAAATTTAAATATTCGAAGCGTTTTAACTACACTGAAGTTTTAAACGAAAAAATCACATTGTTGCATTTGATTTACAATCACATTGAAAAACTTGTTGAAGCTGATGAAAAAAAACTGGAATCCGCTTCAAATAATATTGACCTGAACAAAAATGAAGAAAATTCGTATTCAATAAAATTTAAAGACGAACTGAATAAATTTACCGCACAAAACAAATGGGTCATTCCTTACGCAGTTTTTAAAAATCTTAAAGACACTTTTATGCAGTCAGGGTGGAAACAGTGGGAAAAGAATTTTTCGCTTATGAAAAGTTCTGAAATTATGCTGCGGTGGAACAACAAGGCTTTGCGTTCTTCACACAATTTTTTTGTTTGGTGCCAGATGCGGGCAGGCGAGCAGTTTAAAGAAAGCGCAGATT
>CAZXCR010000115.1:0-5963 GCA_964639315.1 uncultured Treponema sp.
TTATTTTGCTTTTCTTTTTTTTGTAAAAATTTTCTTAAAAAACTTTCCGATTGCAATAAAAAGTCTTTTAAAGAAATTCAAAATACGCACAAAAAAATTTGGGTGGCTAAGTTTTTCAAGTCGCAAGTAGCCTTCCATTAGTTCAGCGTCAGTAAATTCTTTTCGCTGATTGTTTTCTTCAAGTTCAATTTCAAGCTGCTTTACCTTATCAACATTTGAGTCAAGAATATTAGCGTTTATTTTTTCCCAGCCAATTGCCTTTGCTGCCTCAAGCCTTCGCTCTCCTGCAATAAGTTCAAATTTTGAATTCAGCGTGATTGGATTCAATAAGCCGTAAAGACGCAGACTGTTTTTTAGCGGATCCAAATCACCTAAATCTTTTCGGACTCTGTCTTTAACTTTTATATCGTCAATCTTTACAAGCATTCTTTTGAAATTAAACTCCCTCTGACTAGCAAAAACTTAGTCCATAAGCCAGTTTCTAAAATCATCAGACTTATTTTCGTTTTCTGCCTCACTGTTATTATAAGACTGAACTTGTAAAATTTCAGTATTTTCGCCAAATTTTTCGTTGCTGTTCAAAAAGTCAAGATTCACTGAAAGCGGAGAATCATCTTCTATTTTAAAACTGATTCCCGACTGGTATCTTGCCTGCTGAAGTCTGTAAATTCCTAAATTTGAGCTCGTGTTTTCCGGAGAATGTTTTGAGCATACTTCAGTTGGCTCAGTTCCCGGATAATAATACGCTGTTATTTTATTGTCGCCACATTCCGGAAGATACAAACCGCCGCTCACTGTACAAACTTCAAGTTCAATTAAAGAATCTGGTTTTTTGTTAAATTCTTTGTAGTCCTTTCCAAGATTTGCTTCGTGCATATAGTCGCCCCAAGCAACGCCCGCAAGGGTTGAACCAGTAATTCTTAATCCCAAAGACTGACCTCTTTTGTCAAATCCAAACCAGAAAGCTGCTGTGTAATAAGGCGTAAATCCTACGGTCCAGGCGTCTGCCCAGTTTTGAGTTGTTCCTGTTTTACCGCCGGCTGGCATTTGGAACTTGTTGCCGTCTTTTCCTGTAAAAGTAAGTTTTGTGTCTTTTCCAGAACCTTTTCGCTCGCCTATTGTCCACAGGGTAGAATTCCAGTCTGTTCCGTAGCGGAGAGTTCCGGTTTCAATAGTTTTCTTTAAAAGTTCTTGCATAATAAACGCGGTTTCTTCACTTACAATTTGAGCGTCTTTTCCCTTTGCCTGTTGACGAGAACGAATTTCTTTTTCTGGATTTCTGATAATATTTCCGTTTTTGTCTTCAACCGTTCTAATCGCCATAGGAACAACTTCTTTTCCGTTGTTTGCAAAGGTAGCAAAAGCTTTGGCCATTTCGATTGGTCGTACTGCGCAAACTCCAAGTCCATAAGGATAAACAGGTTCAATATTGCGGAACTGATATTCACTTTGTGGAATTCCAAGAAGTGCAGTTGTTCTTTTTATAGCGGCACTGAATCCTATTCCGTCAAGAACTTTTAACGAAGGAACGTTCATAGAATGTGCAAGAGCGTACCAAAGTTCAACATCGCCTTGCCACTCGCCCTTAAAATTCTGAGGAATGTAAGGACTTCCATCTTCTTTTGTAAATACGACCGGCGTGTCGCTGATTATACTCGTCATAGTGTACTGCTTGCTGTCGATTGCTTCAGAATAATATAGCGGTTTAAAAGTAGAACCTGGCTGCAAATAAGACTGAACTGCACGAATAAGCTGATTTTCCTGACTGTACTGCGAGCCTCCCACAAGAGCGTCAATGTATCCGGTGGAATTTTCAAGTGCAATCATTGTGCCTTCAATAGTTGTGCGTTCTGCCTGCTGTTTTATCAGATTATTTCCCTTTGTAACAATTCCGGTTTTTAAAGTTTCCATGCCGAACATAAGCGACATTACGTCAATAATCGGATTTATTTCTTTTCTGTATTCTGACAATGCAAGAACTTTTTCTCTTTGCTCGCTGACCTTAAGACTTGGCAGGTTAAAAACAAGACTTACCATTTCAGAAAGTGGAATATAGGTTTTAAAAGCGTCTTTTTCGTGACTGTCCATTGTGCGCTGATAAGTTTTATTTGCAAAGCGTAAATAATTTTTCATTACTTCGTCAGCTGCCTTCTGATGTTCCAGATTCAGTGTTGTGTTTACCGTAAATCCGCCTGTGTAAATGTCTTCCGTTCCGTACATCATATCGCTTAAAGAACGACGCACGTACTCGCTGAACCAAGGCGCCTCATCTTTTCGCATTGCGTATGCTGAACTTGAAGTGCGCGTAAAGTCAAAATTTGTCCAGTAATCGTCAAAACTTTTTTCAGCTTCAGCTTTTTTAAGATAACCGGAACTCACCATTGCGCTAAGAACGTCTTTTTGCCTTGCCATTGCTCTGTTTGGATTTTCAAACGGATTGTAGTAAGCCGGATTTGAAAGCTGAATTACAAGAATTGCTGCTTCGGCCGGAGTTATTTCTGTTGCACTGTGACCAAAATAATACTTACTTGCGGCACTTACTCCGTAGGTTCCGCCACCAAAATAAATTTTGTTCAGGTAAAGCTCAAGAATTTCGTCTTTGGAATAGCGTCTTTCCATCTGAATGGCCCACCAAAGTTCCTTCAGTTTTCTTTTTACAGAATAGTCGCTTCGGTCGCAGTAAAGGGAACCGGCAATCTGCTGCGTAAGAGTTGAACCGCCTCCAAGAGATTTATGTGTTAAAACTCCCACAACCGCGCGTATAAGAGCCTTTGCACTGAATCCGCGGTGACTGTAAAAAATTCTGTCTTCGCGGGTAAGCAATGCGTCAATCATATGCTGTGGAAGATGCTTTATTGCAATTATTTCGCGTTTTTCATCGCTTGAAAATTCAGTAATGAGTTCGCCATTTATATCCAAAAGTCGTGTAGGCAACGCAGTTTCGAAGTCTGTAAAATTTTCTATATTTTCTGTGTTGCGGGTGGCTGCAAGGGCTGCTCCAAGAAGAGAACCAAAAAGTATTGCACTAAAAAACAAAAGACCAACTAAAACAAAGGGCCAAACCTTCTTTTTTTCCATAGTTTCTCATTTTAGTTGAAATAAAGTTCTGTTTCAAGTTTGATAGGAAATTTAAAAAAATAATAGCCGGCTTTTACACCGGCCACGCCCTTTAAGGCAACCGGACGTCAATGGGTGGGAGGGGATAAACTTGAACGTCCGGTAATATATATATCGGTGTAAATGCTGATTTCTTGAGTAAAAAATGATTTTTTTTGTGTGCGGAGGATAAAAATGATGAAAATTGCAAGTTTTCAGCGGCAAATTTGCCAGATAAGATTTGCTTTTTTAGAGATGCCCTTTATTCTTCTTCAGTAATAAGTGCATCAAGATTTATATTTATGTTGTAGTTGCGACCGTTTATTGCGCTAAGAACTTTTGTAATTTCATAATTGCCAATTACAAATTTTATTACGTGATCTCCTGCGCTTACAGGAATTAAATCTGTTGTATTTGGAATTTCTTCATCATCAATAAAAATTTTTGAACCTGAAGGCGAGGCTATTCTGATTGCAGGCGTTATGTCTCGAAGTTGAATTTCAAGATTCGCTGATTTTGCCTGTTCTACAGTTATGCTGCGAAGTTCGTTGCGGTAAAAATCGCTTTGTATGCTAACGGTATGGCTTCCTGTGTCCAAAAGAAAAGGATCGCTGGAAAAATCAAAGTCTTTTCCGTCAATTTGTAAAGAAATTTTTTGAAGTTCAGAATTATTTGGCGTAAGAGCCGTGATTTTTAGGAATCCTTTGTCTCTTAAAATAGGTCTGGCGCTAACTTCGAATTTTGAATTTATAAGATCGTCGTCCGTTCCCTTCATTGCAAGTTGCATTCTTAGGAAAAACCAGCCGTTTCCGTTTTCATCAAAAACAATTTTTGGAATATTTTCGATTTTACTTGAATAGGCATCTTTTTTTATAACGCTGTCGGCAAAAAGAGGAATTTTTAAGTTAAGGCTCAAATTTGTTCCAAAAACGCCAAAAGCAATTCTTGATGCCGAATAGTCAATTTTATTTTCCTGAGGAAGTGGCGAAACATTGTCAAAAATTCCCCAAGCAACAGAATTTGTCCAGTAAGTTACAATTTGCGGAACTTTTACAGAAAGCTCAACTCCCTGAATAAAAGTCATATCTTTTGGAAGCTTTATTGCAACCGCATCGTTTACGCCGCATTTTACTGATTTTTTTTCGTATTCTGAAGGAAGCTCAAGAATATTTACCTTGTGAACCCTGAAAGAATCTGCAAAAGCGCAGCCAGAGAGCACAGCAAGAGAAAGTGCTAAAAACAGATTTTTAAAATTTTTCTCAGAATCAGAAAACAGCATTAAATTATTATTATGCAGAATTATTTTTTTTTCTAGGAAAACTTTATGTTTAGTACGATTTTTTTTCAGATTTGTAGAATTTTTCTGGATTTTCGGCAATTCCGTTCTGATGAATTTCAAAATGAAGGTGAGGTCCGGTGGTTAGCCCTGTGAGACCAACTTTTCCAATCACTTTTCCAGCAGAAATTTCCTGTCCTTCTTCAACAAGAATTTCGCTCAAGTGCGCGTAAAGACTCGTAAATCCGCCAGAATGTAAAAGAATTATGCAGTTTCCGTAAATGCTGTCCATTTTTTTTATTTCAAGAACTTTTCCGCCCCGGCACGCAAAAATTTCAGAACCGTAATCCGCTGCTAAATCGATTCCGTTGTGCTTTTTCCATTTTCCAGAAATTGGACTGATTCTGTTTCCAAAAGATGACGTTATGATTTTTGTGCTAAGAGGTGGAACAAATCCTGGACTTAAGAAAAACGCTCTTTGTTGCGGAGTGAATTTTTTGTCCGCAAGAAAAAAATATTTTTTTCCAAAAAGAAGAAATTTTTGTGCAGTTTCAAGTTGATTTTCGTATTGATTTTTAAGAATTATTTCGAGGGTTGATGATGGATTTTCGGCAATAAAAATTCCATCTTTTACAGGAAGCAGAATTTTTTTTCCGTCAAGAGAAGTCTGGGCATTTTCTATGTTGTTTGCGCTCGCTAAAGTTTCCTGTCGAATGCAGGTTCGTGCGCTGAGGGAAATAATATTGTCGCCTTTTGTGCAGGTGTACGCGTAGAAATTCTGAAAAGAATTTTTTCCTTCCATAAAGATTTTGTTTGCGTTTTCAACTTCTTGTTCATACTGACGGAACAAAATATTTCTTGAAGAAAGTTCTGGAATTTCAGCGTAATTCTGGCAGAAAAGCAAAAAGTTCTGGAAGAAAATCATTCCAGACAAAAGAAAATATAGTTTTTTACAAAATAATTTTTTTTTGTTTTTAAACTGAATTAAAAAGTTCATAAAAATTATTCAGGAAGATTTCTTGGATAAAAGGAGATTAAAAAGTTTGATAGAAACGAAAAGCAAAATCCACGCTGCAACAAAAAAAATTAAAGCTAGTGCAATATTTAAATTTTTAAGAAAAATGAAAGACACTAAAAGGCAGGCAAGAAAAACTGCGGCAGGAACAAAAATTTTTAGGAAACTGAAAATTCCTTTTTTTACAATCGATTTTATGCAGAAAAAAATAATTCCCGCACAAATCAAAATTAAAATTGCCATTGTGTAAGATTTTGGACTTTTTTGCGCCCACTTGCACAGCGGAAAAACCAGTACAAATGAAAATGCAACGCAAAGAAAAGCAAGAATAAAAATTCTGCAAAAATTTAGAAATGAATTTTTTAATTTACCCTGATATTTCATACTCTTGCTTCCTAGATCAAAATTCAAGTTTTTGCAATTTTTTATTTACTTGGAGCGAATTTGCCACAACCTTAAGGTTACGTATGCCCACATTCGTGGGCAATACAAGTTCCGGCAAGCGAAACTCATAGAATTTACTTTGTTAAGAAATAGATTTTTTCTTAACAAAAAGACTGCGAGTTTGTCGCAAGC
>CAZXCR010000116.1:0-4044 GCA_964639315.1 uncultured Treponema sp.
TCTCAATCGGCGCTTAAATGATTAATTGCAAAAAACTCGAATTTTGACCTAGTAACCAACGCGCGTAATGTAGAGAATTTTTTTGTTATGAAAAAAATTTTTTGTAATGAAAAAATTCCATCAGCAACCAGCCCGCCTGTAATGTCGCGGACTTTCCCTTAACTGAAGAATTTTTTTGTTAAGAAAAAGTCTCTTTTGTTTTGAAAAAAAAATTGTCAGTAACAGGCGGGCGCGTAATGTCGCAGACTTTTTCTTAACTGCCAGAATTTTTTGCAAAAAAAAAGTCCTTCGCAAAATGCGAAAGACTTTCAATCTTATTTGCAGAAAAATTCAATAAAGGACATCTGGAAAAATCACTATTTATACCAAATGCCCTAAAGAAGTTTCAAAATCCCTCAGAAAAAATCTCCTAGAAAATTGAAACTTCTGTTAAATTTTTTGATTAGTTTCCTGCCTTTTTCTTTTCCTGGTAAGCCTTTATAAGTTCATCACCAATAGCGTTAGGAACTTTTCCGTACTTTTCAAATTCCATTGTAAATTCAGCCTTACCCTGAGTAGAAGAGCGGAGAATTGTAGAGAATCCGAACATTTCTGAAAGTGGAACTTCTGCATCAACAGTTGATGTTCCGTTATCATCTTCAGAACTGATGATTACACCACGTCTCTGGTTGATAAGACCAAACATATTTCCCTGGAATTCTGTAGGACCAGCAATTTCAACCTTCATAATAGGTTCAAGAATTGCAGGTTTTGCCTTTGCATATCCTTCGCGGAAAGCACCAATAGCTGCTGTCTGGAATGCAATATCAGAAGAGTCAACTGGGTGGTACTGACCATCGTTGATTGTAATTTTTACACCTACAACAGGAGCGCCAATAAGAGAACCCTTTTCCATTGCCTTTTTGAAACCTTTGTCACAAGAAGGAATGTATTCGTTAGGAATAGCTCCACCCTTGATTGAGTCAACAAATTCGTAATCTTTGTCTGCAATTGGTTCCATAAATCCTGCAACACGACCGTACTGACCTGAACCACCAGTCTGTTTTTTGTGTGTATAGTTGAATTCAGCTCTCTGACCGATTGATTCGCGGTAAGCAACCTGAGGCTGGCTAACCTTTACTTCGCATTTGTATTCACGCTTCATACGTTCAACGTAAACTGCAAGGTGAAGTTCACCCATTCCCTTAATGATTGTCTGATTTGATTCAGGATCAACGTATGTCTGGAAAGTAGGGTCTTCTTTTGTAAAGCGGTTAAGAGCCTTTGACATATTTGCAGCATCTGCTTTGTTTACAGGTTCAATAGCCTGAGAAATTACAGGTTCTGGAACGAACATAGAAGTCATTGCAATGTTAAGTCCGCCGCCACAGAAGGTATCGCCTGAAGCACAGTCAACACCGAACAATGCAATAATGTCTCCTGGCATACCTTCGTTAATATCTTCCATAGCTGCAGAGTTCATGCGAACAATACGTCCAACCTTGAACTTTCTCTTTGCACGAGTATTGTAAAGTTCATCACCCTTAACAATTTTACCCTGATAAATACGAACGTATGTTAACTGACCGTACTGTCCGTCATCAAGTTTGAATGCAAGTGCAACACAAGGTTTATTTTCTACATTGAAGAGTTCAACTTTTTCTTCGTTTTTGTCCAAATCAAGACCGTAGTTATGAACTTCAGTAGGATTTGGAAGATAGCGCTGAACACCATCAAGAAGTGGCTGAATACCTTTGTTTACGTGAGCTGAACCAAGGAAAACACCTACGAACTGCTCTGTCAAAGTTCCCTCGCGAACTGCAGCGATGATTTCGCTTTCTTCTGGTTCCTGTCCGTCAAGAATTTTTTCCATAAGAGCGTCATCAAAGTTTGCAACTTCTTCAAGAAGTTCCTGACGATATTTTTTAGCATCTTCAACGAGGTGAGCTGGAATTTCTGCATAGCGGAGTTCTTCACCGTTTGGTCCGTCAAAGTAAATTGCTTTCATTGAAATAAGATCAATTACGCCTTCAAGTTTATCTTCAAGACCGATTGGAAGTTCCATCATGTGAGCATTAAGTCCGAGTTTTTCACGGAGCTGTCCACAAACACGGAGTGGATTTGCACCCTGACGGTCGCATTTGTTAACGAATGCAATGCGAGGTACATGATAGCGTTTAAGCTGGCGGTCTACAGTAATTGACTGTGACTGAACACCTGCAACTGCACAAAGAATCATGATAGCACCGTCAAGAACGCGGAGTGAGCGTTCAACTTCTACTGTAAAGTCTACGTGACCTGGAGTGTCGATTAAGTTGATTGTTGTGTCTTTCCACTGAACCTGTGTTGCTGCTGACTGAATTGTGATTCCGCGCTCGCGTTCCAATTCCATGTTATCCATTACAGCGCCAACACCGTCTTTACCACGAACTTCGTGAATTGCGTGAATCTTGTTACAATAGAACAAAATACGTTCTGAAGTGGTTGTCTTACCAGAGTCAATGTGGGCACTGATACCGATATTACGTACTTTAGTAATATCAAAAGCCATAATATTTACCTCTCATAAAAAAAAGTGTCTCTTTTGTACAAAACGAAAAATAAAAAAAATTCTCCGCATATTGTAATAGTCGAGTAAGTGTAATGAAAATATGCCTTAAATTCAATAGCAAATCGAATTTTCTGATTTTAGGTGATTTTATGTTTTTGTGATAAAAGACATTTTTAGGGCGAATTTCGAATTTTAATCAGAACGTTACAAAAATATAGTTAGCCAAGCCTAGCCCCGATTGTAGCGGCGCGAAGCGTTCAAAACCGCAGGTTTTGAATGAAACCGCGAAAAGCGGGATTCCTAAAAAAATTCGGCACGCAAGCGAAGTCTGCGTGGCGTGCTTGAAGTAAAAAAGTTTGCTCCAAATAAGTAAAAACTGCGCGAATTTTATTTTGTAGAATTTTATAAATTTTTCTGCTAGACTCAAAATCACTTTTTAGCGAGGAAAATATGGGCGGTAACACATTCGGCACTTTGTTTACACTTACAAGTTTTGGGGAAAGTCACGGAGCGGGGCTTGGCTGCATTGTAGACGGAATTCCTGCAGGACTCGAAATAGACGAAAATTTTATACAAAGCGAACTTAACCGCAGAAAGCCAGGTGGCACTTCGCGTGCGGTAACTTCCCGTTCGGAAGGAGATTGCGTAGAAATCTTAAGCGGAGTTTTTGAAGGAAAGTCTACTGGAACCCCAATCGCAATGCTCATTAGAAACACAAATCAGCATTCAAAAGACTATACAAATATTAAGGATAAATTTCGCCCTGGACACGCAGATTTTACTTACTTTGAAAAATACGGTACTCGCGACTACAGAGGCGGCGGAAGGTCAAGCGGACGAGAAACTTGCGCAAGAGTTGCCGGCGGTGCAATAGCAAAACTTTTTCTTAGGAAAAAAGGAATTTCTGTTACTGCATACACAAAAAAAGCTGCCGGAATTAGCGTAAAAAATATTGATTTGAATCTTATTGAAAAAAATTCAATGCGCGCTCCAGATTTGCAGGCGGCTTCTCAAATGGAAGAAAAAATTGCGGAACTTGCAAAAAGCGGAAATTCTGCCGGCGGAATCGTGGAATGTATTGTGCGCGGAGTAAAGCCAGGACTTGGCGAGCCTGTTTTTGACAAACTTGACGCTGAACTTGCAAAGGCGATTCTTTCGATTGGTGCAATTAAAGGAATTGAATTTGGAGCCGGATTTGAAGCAGCGGATTTAACTGGTGATGAAAACAACGACCCGATGAAAAAAGATTTTAATTTTACGCAAAACAATGCAGGCGGAATTTTAGGCGGAATTTCAAACGGAAATGATATTGTTTTTAGGGCAGCGGTAAAGCCTGTTCCAAGCATTTATCAAGTTCAGCAAACTGTGGACACAAGCGGAAATGAATGTGAAATTTTAATTGAAGGAAGACACGATGTGTGCCTTTGCCCAAGAATTGTTCCCGTGGTAGAAGCAATGGCCGCCCTTACAATTGCTGATATGTATTTAAGAAATTTAAGCAGCCGGATTTAATT
>CAZXCR010000116.1:4144-5897 GCA_964639315.1 uncultured Treponema sp.
TAACTAAGGCAATTTGAAAAAAAAATCAGTTTAGGGCAGTTGAATTTTCCCCAATTTAAACAAGAAGAGATTTTTATGGAATTTTACAACGAAGACTATTTGAATTTCATACCTAAAAAAAAATCAGTTTTTAAAAAATCATTAAAAAAGCCACAAACACAAATTTCTGGAAGGGCGATTTTTGTTCCGTTCTGCATAGCTTCAATACTTTTGTGCGCGGCTTATCTTTGTTTTCATATTTCAGCATTGAATCTTTCAAAGACAAGAAATGTAAAAAATTTGACTCTTACCGAAAAAGAAAGTCTCGAAAAAAAACTTAACGAACTCTATTCTGAAAGAACCCAGAATCTTCACAATCTTCCGTACAAAACAGAAGGCAATCTTTTTATAAATGCAAAAAGTGCAATTTTAATCGACTTTGAAACTGGCGACATTCTGTTTGAAAAAAATGCTGACGAAGAAATTCCTCCTGCAAGTATGACAAAGCTTGTGGAAATGTACGTGGTCTTTGAAGAAATTCAGAAAGGCAAAATTTCCCTTGATGATGTTGTTCCGCTTCCAAAAGAAAGTTGGGCGGTAAACTTGCCGAGCGACGCATCAATTATGTTTTTGGCAGAAGGTCAGATTGTAACTTTAAGGGAACTTCTTTTAGGACTTTCAATTGCCAGCGGAAACGATGCATCTATTGCAGTGGCAAATTATGTTGCCGGAAGCATGGACGCTTTTGTAGAAAAAATGAATGCTGCCATAAAAGAGTTGGGACTTTCTAAAACTCATTTTGTTGAATCAAGCGGCTACAGCGAAAAAAATATTACTACGGCAAGAGAATTTGCTTCGTTTTGCAGAGAATACATAAAAAAATATCCGTTTGCAATTAGTGAATTTCATTCGCAAAAAGTTTTAAAATATCCTCTTGAAAAAAATCTTCCGGAATACAAAAGAGGAAACGGGGATGCAGAATCTGTAATTCAGTACAACACAAACAAACTGCTGGGAAAACTTGAAGGACTTGACGGGCTTAAAACAGGATTTATTTACGAAAGCGGATACAACATTGCGCTTACTGCAAAGCGGGATTCAAGGCGATTTATAAGTGTGAGCATGGGCGGACCGGGAGTTGGAAGTCAGCAAGGAAATTTTTACCGCAACCAGGACGGCACTTCTCTTTTAGAATACGCTTTTGCTAATTTTACTGACTATCTTTGCACGGACGAAAAAACATTTTCTGTAAACACAGGAGCGTCAAAACAAAAAGCAGTAAATTTGATTCCTGCATACAGCGAAAATTTTTCTTCTCCAATTTTAAAAGGTAAAACGCCAGAAGAAAGTCTTGAAGCAATTGAAGTTCACGCTGAAATTCCAGAATTTTTACTTGGCGACATAAAGCAAGCATACCCATACGGAGCATTGGTTTATTCAATAAACGGAACTGTGCTGAATAAAATTCCTCTTGTTGCCGACCGAAGCAGCACTTCAAAATCAAAATTTTCTAAACTGATTTTTAAATTGCTTTACTCTTACAAAAACTGCTTTTCGCAAGAATAGAAATTTTAGAACAGCTTTTTAATTGAAAAAATTTTTTTGCGAAGTTTGCGGGCGCCGTGTAATGTAGAAACTTTTTGTTAAGAAGGGCGAATTTTTAGTTTTAATCAGAAATTTACAAAAATATAACTAGAAAAACCTAGCCCCGATTATAGCGGCGCGCAGCGTAGTTACCAGTGAAATTTCCTGTACAATAAAAATCTTTTGCTTA
>CAZXCR010000117.1:0-5894 GCA_964639315.1 uncultured Treponema sp.
CTGAGTCAGTTTGGCGAAGAAAATATTCTTGTTTCTAACTTGTACTGCGACACTGCTGGAAGAATCTGGATTTTGTCGCAGAAGGCAAATGGCGTTTACGTTTATGCAAATAAATCTCTTGAAAAATTTAAGGGATTCAAGAATTTTAAGAACGCTATTGTAACTTGCATCACCCAGGACAACAATAATGATTTTTGGTTTGGACTTGCGCCACATTTTGCTGTAAAATTTTCTGGCACTGACGAAACGGTTTATGATGTAGGCCACGGAGAGCAGGCGGGTACAAGTCTTACCTGCATTTTTCAGGATAAAAAAGGAAATATGTGGTTTTCGCGTGACACTGGCGTAACTGTAATGCACGAAGGAAATCCTTCTTATTTTGATTCTTCAAACGGACTTTCAGATGATAAAATTACAAAAATAATTCAGGATAGGGAAGGGAACATTTGGTTCTCTACTGACCGCGGCGGAATTCAGCGGTTAAGTCCAGGTAAATTCAAAACAACAAAAATGTCAACAACAATCAATGCAATTGCAGAAGATACCCAGCGGGGGTTTGTTTGGCTTGGCGGCGATAACGGACTTTACTGTCTTCAGAAAAATAATTTTATTGAAAATAATCTTACGCAGTTTTGCAAAAATGTAAGAGTCCGCGATGTAACGGTTGCTAGTGACGGTTCAGTGCTGGTTTCTTGTTACGAAAAACTTGGCGAAGTTATTATGGCTTCAGACGGGAAAATTACGAGCCTTACGCAGTCTAGCGGTCTTGCAGGGAACAAGGTTCGTGTTGGAATAAAAGTTACAAATGGCGATATTTATGTTGGCACCACAACCGGACTTTCTATCATCGAAAACAAAACTGGAAGAATCACTTCGATTACAAAAAAAGACGGAATTGCAAACGAATACATAATGTGCATTTTTGAAGATTCGAATGGCGAAATTTGGTGCGGAACTGACGGTGGCGGAATTTTTACTTTAAAAGACGGAAACTTAAACCGCCAATTTTCTACAGCTGATGGAATGATTGGAAATGTAGTTTTTAAAATCACTGAAAATGAAAAAGAAAAAGGAGATTATTGGATTACAACTGGAACTGGAATTTCACGTCTTAACACGAACGTAAGCGAAAATTTTGTAAATTACGACAGTGCTGACGGACTTGGCGCAGACGGAATTTTCCAGGCAATTCCAGATTATACAGGCGAAATTTGGATGACGAGCAACCGCGGAATTTTTTGTGCCAAAAAAGAAGAATTTGATGCAATAGGAGAAAACCCCACTTCCAGAGAAAATCTTAAAATTAATTCAAAATTTTTTGGTCAGTCAGACGGATTAATTTCTGGAGGCGTTACATCAACTTCAAAATCGATGAAAGATTCTTCTGGCTGCATTTGGTTTACGCTGATTGACGGATTTGCAGTTTATGATCCGGTAAAAGTTACGGAGAATAAAACAGCACCTTTTGTAAATATTGAAAAAATCACAATTGACAACGAAAGTTTTGATTGGCACGGCGAAGAAATTGTTTTAAATCCAAACGTAAAAAGAATTGAAATAAAATACACCGGACTTTGTTTTGTTTCTTCTGAGCAAACGCAGTTTAAAACAATGCTCAAAGGATTTGAAGAAGATTATTCGCGCTGGTCTTTAAGCAGGAGTGTTTCTTACACAAACTTGCGGCCTGGAAATTATGAACTTTCTGTAATTGCTGCAAATTCAGACGGCGTTCAATGTAAAAAAGCGAAGACTGTAAAAATCGTAAAAAATCCTCACTTTTGGGAAGTCGCCTGGTTCTGGATTTTTCTAGGACTTGCGTTTCTTTCTACCGTTTATCTTTTAATTAGACGTCGCTTTGTGAAGATGAGAAAATATCAGGAGGTTTTGGAAAAGGCAGTTCAGGATAGAACTCGCGAACTTTCGATTCAGGAACAGAAGAGCGAAAATCTTCTTTTGAACATTTTGCCGCGCGACATTGCAGCGGAACTCAAGCAGAATCCAAATCAAACAATTGCAAAAACGTATAAAAATGCGACGGTTCTTTTTGCGGATATTTCTGGATTTACAAAAATGGCGGATTCGATGGACGCTTCTGAAGTGGTTTCAATGCTGAACGATTTATTTTCGCGCTTTGACGAGCGGGCTTTGCGGGAAGGTGTTGAAAAAATTAAAACTATGGGCGATGCTTATATGGCGGCCACCGGACTTTCTGATGATGCAGGCGATGAAAGTGTTTTAAAAATGATGAAATTTGCTGAAGGAATTCTTGATGATTTGCGTGAATTTAACCGCGGAGCAAAAACAAAAATTAGCATAAGAATCGGTGTAAATTCAGGAAAAATTGCTGCCGGAATTATTGGAAAATCAAAATTCATTTATGATATTTGGGGCGACACTGTAAACGTTGCGTTCAGAATGCAGACAAACGGAGAAATCGGAAAAATCTGTGTTACACAAAATATTTACGATGTTGTAAAAAATGACTTTAATTTTTCTGACCCAGTCGAAGTAGACGTAAAGGGCAAAGGAAAAATGAAAGCGTATCTGATGGATTAGCAGATGAAGCTTGATTTGCAAGTTTTGTTCCAAAACTCGTGGAATTTTTTTTAGACAGAAAATTTCATTGGTAACCAGCGCAGAATATGCGTGAGAAAAAAGCAAGTGGCAACCGAGCCACTCTGAACGTTGGCAAGCGTTGAAAACGCGCAGTCCGATTCCGCTTACGTTCAGCGTGGCGAATTGACGCGCTTTTTGCGGAAGCATATTCTGTGATGTGCCACTTGATTTAAACAGGCTCAATCAACGCAAATATTTTTTTGAAATTTTTATGTAAGGAGATAAAAAATGATTGATTATACAGAAGGCTCTGGAAAACAGTATCACACTGGAGTTGGTCCTGGCGACATTGGAAAATATGTGATTATGCCAGGCGATCCTAAACGTTGCGAGAAGATTGCAAAGCATTTTGATAATGCGCGTAAAGTTGCCGACGTGCGCGAATTTGTAACTTACACAGGAACTTTGGAAGGAGTGCCAGTTAGCGTTACTTCAACTGGAATTGGCGGACCTTCTGCTGCAATTGCAATTGATGAACTTGCAAAATGCGGTGCGCATACTTTTATTCGAATTGGAACTTGCGGCGGAATGCAAAAAGAAGTTCTTGGCGGCGATGTAGTTATTGCAACCGGTGCTGTGCGAATGGAAGGTACGAGTCGCGAATTTGCGCCAATTGAATATCCGGCAGTTCCTGATTTTAATGTTGTAACGGCTTTGGTTTCTGCAGCACAAGAAATGAAAATTCCGCATCACACAGGCGTTGTTCAGTGCAAAGATTCATTTTTTGGTCAGCATGAACCAGAAATTATGCCAGTGAATTATGAACTTGAAAACAAGTGGCAGGCTTGGTTAAAGATGGGCTGTTTAGCAAGCGAAATGGAAAGCGCAGCTTTGTTTATTGCAGGTTCGTTTTTGCGGGTAAGAGTAGGTTCTTGTTTTTTAGTGGTTGCAAATCAGGAAAGAGCAAAAGCTGGTCTTGAAAATAAGCAGGCTCACGATACGGAAATTGCAGTTCGTGTAGCAGTTGAAGCGTTACGAAAATTGATTTTAAAAGATAAAAGCGAAGGTAAAAATTAGCGCATTTTTTATTGTGAACTTTTTTTTGATAAGGGCTGACTAGAAAGCGTCGAAGGTTAACGAACGTTCATTTTATGTATTTTAAGTATCGACTAAAAATCATTTTGTGAACGTTCGTTAGTTTTTTTTAAACTGAAATTTCTAATTCAAAATCAGCAATTACATACTTGTGTAGCCACCGTCTACAGGAATTATTGCGCCTGTTACGTAACTTGATGCCGGGCTTGAAAGGAAGAGTGCTGTTGTGTCAAGTTCGCCTTCGTTCCCGTAGCGGCTTAAAGGAATCATTGTTTTTGCATTTTGCTGGAAAAATTCTGAATCCAAAGTTTCTTTTGTAAGTGGACTGTAAAAATATCCCGGACAAATTGCATTTACAGTAATGTTGTATTTTCCCCATTCAGAAGCAAGTCCGCGAGTTAAATTTACAACTCCGCCTTTTGCTGCGTGGTAAGGAGAGCAAGGTGCAATTTTGTTTCCAACCAAACCATACATTGACGCAATGTTTATGATTCTTCCGTATTTTGCAGGAATCATTGCTTTTTTTGCTACAGCGCGGGCAACTTTAAAAGTTCCGCCTAAATCAACATTAAGTTCGCCGTTAAACTGTTCATCTGTAATGTCTTCTGCCGGCGCAACGGCTCCTGTTCCAGCATTGTTTATAAGAATGTCGATTCTGCCAAATTTTGCAACAATCTGATCAACTGCTGCATTTACTCTTTCTGTGTCGGTAATGTCGCAAGGAATTGCCAGTGTTTCAACATTAAATTCTTTTGAAATTTCAGAGGCAACCGCATCAATTTTTTCTTTTCTGCGAGCTAAGGCAACAATTTTTGCTCCCTGACTTGCAAGTGCCTTTGCCATCTGAACTCCTAAACCGGTTGAACAGCCGGTTACCAGCGCAACTTGATTTGTAAGATCAAAGTAATTTTTCATATTGTCTCCTAAAAAAATTTGTTATAAGTTAGCATACCATATTTTTGAATATATAGCAAATGTGACTTTTTTTTGCTGACTTTTTTGCTGACTTTTTGACTTCCTGAAATTTTTAGGTCGAATTTCGAGTTTAAACAAAATTTACAAAAAAGGTGAAAAAGCCTAGCCCCGATTGTAGCGGCGCGCAGCGTTCAAAACCGCAGGTTTTGAATGACAACCGCGGAAAGCGGGATTCCTAAAAAATTTATTGCCGGAACGTAAAAAAATTTGTGGGAGTAAAAAAAAATCGCTTCAAGTGAATAAAACTTGCAAGAAATTCGAATTTTGACCTTTTGCATCATTTTAAAATAACTTGAAAATAATCGTTTAAAAGTTTAGCATAAGGCAATAAATCATAAAGAGGTAACTAGAATGATTAAATTAGTATTGGTTCGTCATGGCGAAAGTGAATGGAACAAACTGAATCTTTTTACAGGCTGGACAGATGTTGAACTTAGCGAAAAAGGTCGCGAAGAAGCTAAAGCTGCTGGAAAACTTTTAAAAGCTGAAGGCTATGATTTTGATATTTGTTATACATCATATTTAAAGCGCGCTGTTCATACTTTGAACGGCATTTTGGACGAAATGGACAGAAACTGGCTTCCTGTTATTAAAACTTGGAAACTTAATGAGCGTCATTATGGCGACTTGCAGGGAAAAAATAAGTCTGAAGCTGCTGAAAAATTTGGCGAAGATCAGGTAAAAATTTGGAGACGTTCTTTTGACGTAAAACCTCCAGTTCTTTCTGATGATGACGAGCGTTCTGCAAAAAAACAGGCTATGTACCGCGACGTGGATTCTTCTTTCTTGCCTCAGAATGAATCTCTTGAAACAACAATTGCCCGCGTTGTTCCTTATTATCTTGAAGAAATTAAACCACAGATGAAGGCTGGAAAACGCGTTATTATTGCAGCACACGGAAATTCTTTGCGCGCATTGGTTTATTATCTTGACAAAATGACTCCAGAAGAAATTCTTGGTGTTAACATTCCTACAGCAACTCCACTTGTTTATGAATTTGATGACAATTTAAATCCAGTAAAACATTATTATCTTGGAGACCAGGCTGCAATTGCTGCAAAACAGGCTGCTGTTGCAAATCAGGGTAAGGCTAAATAAGTAGGGCAGTTTTTTAACTGACTTTTATTAGTGAACTAAAAAAGCGTCTTTGTTTTTTACAAGGGCGCTTTTTTTTTGCAGATTTGATGATGACAGGCGCGGGCGGTTACCAGTTAAATTTCTTCTAACCAAAAAAATTTTTCAGTTAAGAAGAAATTTTCGACATAACC
>CAZXCR010000118.1:0-4115 GCA_964639315.1 uncultured Treponema sp.
CTTTCCGCGGTTGCGGCATTCGCCTCCATTCTTCCGCTTGCGCTCCAGAACGCGCTTCGCGCGCCGCTACAATCGGGGCTAAGTTTGGCTTGGGCGTTTTTTCTTAACTGAAAATTTCATTGGTAACCATCGCGAGCTTACTTCGGTGGTTGAGCAAAAATTTTTCTTCAAGAACAGCGCGCGCTTTTGTCGCGTGGTTTTGTGGTGAAGCGTTTTTTTTTGCAGAAAAATTTATTTGTTAAGAAAAAATTCCACTTCAAGTACGCGCGCGCGTAATGTCGAGAATTTTTAGTTAAGAAAAAATTTCGCGAGTTACTAACAAAATTTTTAGTTAAGAAAAGCCCCGCCAGTTACAAATAAAACTTTTGTTAAGAAGAAAATTTTCCTAGTTTAAAAATTTATCTTTATCAAAAAGAATTGAGGCACAACAACTACGGCAAAAAAGCAAAGGCTTATCCATGTAAAAGTTTTTATAAAATTCCAGGTGCTTTTGTTGTTTGGAAATTCGCGTGCGTAAATCCGCAAATTTATTACGCTTGCCAAACTGCCAATTATTGAGCAAAGACCTGCGCTGTCGAGTCCGTATAAAAGTGCTTTTAAATTAAAAATTTCATTTCCAGCAAAAGGCCACAAAACTATACTTGCCGGAACATTTGAAATTATCTGGCTTAAAAGAATGCTCCAAATATATTCGTGATTCGAAACGCTTTTTTCCAAAAATTCCGAAACTTTTTCGTTGCTGCAAATTGATGTGGAAAAAATAAAAAAACATAAAAATGTTAAAAGTAAGACATAGTCTGTTTTTAAAAGAATTTTTCTATCAAAAATTAAAATTACAAGAGCTGTAAAAATTGTTACAAAAGGCCAGAATTTCGTTCTTGAAACAACTGTTAAAATCACCAGGAAAAAAAGTGATAAATATAAAATTCTTTTTCCTTTCCGTTCGCTTTTCCATTCTTGAATAAGATTTTGCTGGTCAATAAGAATTTCTTCATTCTCGTTTTTTCTAAATAAAATCAGAATAAAAATGTACAGAAGAAAAAAACTAAAAATCCACAGAGGAAGCATTATTTTAAGAAAATTCCACACAGAAATTCCGCTTTTGCTAAAAATATAAAGATTTTGAGGACTTCCAAAAGGCGTTAAAAGAGAACCTCGTATTGCTGCAATATTTTCGAAGGTCAGTACAGGAAGAATGTAATTTTCTTTGTTCGCCGCTCTAAACAAAAAGATTGTAAGCGGAACAAAAATTATAAGCGAAACATCGTTTGTTACAAACATTGATGTAAAAAAAACTCCGTAAACAAAAAATGCCGTAAGATTTCTAATCTTTGAAAATTTAGTGCATTTTTTTAGGAGAGGAGCAAAAATATTTTCACTTTTAAATCCTTCCAAAACCGTTAAAAGCATAAAAAGAGTTGCAAGTGTTTTCCAGTCAATTCCGGTTAAAAGTTGTTTTCCAGGCTGACTTATAAAAAGAGAAATAATTGCTACAACAATCGAAACCGTAAGCATCGGCTCTTTTTTTAGCAAATTTTTTAAGGAAACAAAAAAAGACTTAAACGAATTCATAAGACGCAAACATCATAATAAAAAGCATTTAAAAAATAAATCTTTGCGTAACAAAAATTTTCGAGATTACACGGGCGGGCGTGTTACTGATAAAATTTTTTTTCTGGAGCAAATTTTTGTTTTTCAAGCGCGTATAGCAAGCTTCGCCTGCTTACCGAAATTTTTTTAGGAATCCGCTGTTCCATCGCAACCTGCGGTTGCTTTACGAGTTTTCTTGGGAAAACTCGCGGATTTTTTTGTTAAGTAACAGATTTTTTTTTGCAGGAAATTTCACTGATAGCTGCGCTTCGCGCCAGAACTCCGGGCCTCCATAGCGGGCTAGGTTTTCTTAGCAAAAAATTCCCTTCTTAACCAAAAAAAATCAGGAACTTACAAACGCACGAGTTACCAACAAAATTTCCTGTCTAAAAAAAAATCCCCTTCTTAACTCAAAAATTCCATCTCCACAAAAAAATTCCATCTCCGTACAAAAAAAACTCACGGCAAATACTCTGTATAAATATTTTTTAGGGAATTAAAAATTTTTTGTTTTTTAGAAATATCGCCTTGGGTAAGATTTTCCAAAAGTGCGCGGGCATTTTTGCGTTCAGAATTATTTTGATAATCGCAAGTGCAGGTGAATCCAAAAAAATTTTGTCCTTTTGCCATTTGAATAAGAGAATCTTCGCTGCAATAGTAAAGCGGTCTTATAATCGAAACCTGCGGATATTTTTTGTAATTAAGACGCGGCGGCATTGTAGAAAGTTCGCCCTTGTTCAGCATATTCATCAAAAGAGTTTCAAGAACATCATCAAGATGATGACCAAGTGCAATTTTATTAAATCCATTTTTTAGTGCGTAATCTAAAAGTTCTTTGCGCCGCTGAGTTGAACACCACCAGCAGTTCATTTTTCTTCCAGGTTTAAGACGTTTTATAATGTCAACATTAATGCTTTCAAAATCGACCTGCCATTCTTGAAGCAAAGTTAAAATTCCATCAGGAAATTTAGGTGCAAAATCACTTTGAATATTCAGCGCCTTAAAAGTAAAATTCGAATTTGACCTTTTATTTCGTTTAGCTAAATATTCCAAAAGTGCCGTAGAATCTTTTCCACCACTTGCGCCAACTAAAATTTTGTCATTTTCTTCTATTAAATTATAATCGAAGCAGGCTTTATCAATTACTGCAAAAATTTTTGGATACGACATTTAATCTAAAAATCCCATTTTGTTTAAAATTAAACTTGCAGCAACCGTTGCCGCCGTTTCGGTTCTAAGAATTCTGTTTCCCATTCTGCAGCGGATAAAATTAAATTTTTCCAAAAGTTCTCGCTCTCTTTTGCTCCACCCGCGTTCACTTCCAATTGCCGCAACTGTTGAATCAACAGAAGTTTTCTGTGCAAGTAAATCGCCTTCTTCTGTACGAAAATTAAAATCAGTTTTTTCAAGAGCCGCATTCAGCGAAATTTTTGAATCAACATTATCGAGTGCAAAAAGAGCCGAATTTTGAATTTGCAAAGAATTTGAATCACTGCAAGCAAAATTTTTTAAACAGTCATCAAGCGAATTATGAATAAAAATTTTTGGCACGTGAGTTCCAGCCGCCTGAATTGTTCCTTCCAAAAGCATTTTGTAAATTTCCTGAGGATTTGCCAGGTCAGATTTTAAATACGATTTTTCGCCCAAATCAGTTGCGGTTAAATGAATTTCGGCAGTTCCCAGTCCGGCCATATCGCGCAAAAGTCTTTTTAGTTGAATTGGTCTTGGAAAACCAATAATCATTTTTAGCGGATAAAGAGCTTTGCCCTGTGCTTGCGGATGAAATTCAAAATAAATATTTCCATCTTCAAATTCTTTTTTGTTATGAGCGGAATAAGATTTAAACCTTTCGATTTTTGTAATAAGCGCGTCGCCTTCCATTCCTTCAATAATTCCGGCAAAAAAACTGTCGCCTTCTTTTTTATGAAGAAT
The DNA here is from genome assembly GCA_964639315.1 of uncultured Treponema sp. GTDB lineage: Bacteria > Spirochaetota > Spirochaetia > Treponematales > Treponemataceae > Treponema_D. The sequence goes on from CAZXCR010000118.1 coordinate 3,523, forward strand.
TTTCAAAATATGTTCCGCACGTTCGTCTCGCAAAGAAAGTGGCTTATTGATTTCGTCCTCTTTGAACAAACAAATATTCATAGAAAAGATTGTACAAACAAGAATTTTTTACAGCAAGACTTTTTCAAATAAATTTTAAAGCTGATTTACTTGGAGCGAATTTTTTTTCCTCAAAATAAATTTTTCCTCTCGCGCACCCTATGCGCTCGGCTGCAAATTTTATTAGGAAACCGGCCAATCGCGGTTTCATTCTTCCGCTTGCGCTCCAGAACGCGCTTCGCGCGCCGCTAATGTCCGGGCTAAGTCTTTTGCTAAAATTTTGTGCGTTAAGAAAATAAATTCTTAACAAAAAAGCCCCGCGTGTTCCGCGCCCATTACTAACAAAATTCCCGCTCCTACAAAAAACTTCTTCTTAACAAAAAAAACTCTTCGGCAACCGAAGCCGTGCCTGTTACTAATAAAATTTCCACTCCCATAAAAAACTTCTTCTTATTAAAAAATTCCATTTCTTAACAATTATCAAAAAATTCTCTCCTCTAACAAAAAAGGTCAGCCCCAATAGGACTGACCTCAACAAATAGACTCTCTAAAAA
>CAZXCR010000118.1:4215-5883 GCA_964639315.1 uncultured Treponema sp.
AACAAAAAAGGTCAGCCCCAATAGGACTGACCTCAACAAATAGACTCTCTAAAAACTCAAAAACAATAATTAGAATTTTACAGAAATATTCATACTAAGATAGTGGAAGAAAATCAAATTTAAGTTATTCAAAATAGAAGTGTCAGAACCTGTTGCCCATTTGTTATGTAAAGAAGAACTCAATAAATCACCTAATACATTGTAGTTACAATCAAAGGTTACAGTCTTTGCAAGAACTGCACTAAATCCTGAACTTAAACTTACCTCTCCGCTAGAAGAAGTACCGCTGTTTGTTGAAGTAGAAGTAGAATCTGTTTTTTCGTTAACAAAAGACCAGTTTGGCATTGCTACAGAAGCACCTGCATTAATGGTAAATTTATCAGGAACTGCCTTATACTGTAAAGCTAAGTTAAAGTAAGGATAAATATCTATGCCATTTGAACTTGTTGAATCATCTGTTTTTGATGTTTTGAAAGTTGTATCAAGTTTAGCAGATGCGCCAAGAGTCAGGCGATCAATTTTATCGTATGTAACTGTATAAGCTGGGATGAACGCAAGATAAAAACCACTTGCTGTACTGTCCTTTTCTGGAATTTCAAATCCCAAAGAAAGAGGAATATTTACACTCTGGTTAAAATTGTTTTTGCTTGGGAATACAACTGTGGAACCAAGTCCAAAACTGAGGGTTTTGGTTATATCACCAGTAGTAACTGTAGCACTGTCTGTTTTTGTAATAGTTTCGCTCTGGTCAATGTAAAGACCTGTTGCGGCATAATTTTTTAAAAGATAATCTCCAAGTTTTAAATTGTATCCAGCATAAAGTTCTGGATTCCAGTTATCATATTTTGCTTCTGTTGTTGTTGTTGCGTTGACTTCTGTTGAAGATTTAGAATTTGTATACTGATAAAGACGGAATTTTATTCCAAGATCATTACCAATTCCCATAAGGAAAGAAAAATCTCTAGAACAAGCGTTTGTATGTGTAACCTTTGAAGTTGTTGTAGAATCAGTTGTGGTAGTTGTAGAAGTAAAAGAGTTTCCTAAATCGCCTTCGTAAAGAGCACCAAAGTAAAATCCACCAATATTTTTTGCAGCACCAATTTTCATCTTAGTACTATAATATCCAAAAACACCAAATAAATTGTTTGGATTAACACTCTGCCAGTCGTTTACACTCACAAAGTTATCTGTGTCAGTAGAAAAAACACCCGCAGTTGTATCAGAGGTCTTTGAAGTAATAGCAAATGCAGCAGAAGATAAACCAAGTGCAATTGCAGCCACAAAAAGTTTCTTAAATTTAATCATAACTTTCTCCTAATAAAAAAGATTGTTTTTAAAGTCTCCCATTTTTTATTTTATCTGTCAACGAATATTTTTTCTGGAGCAAGCTTTTGTTCCTCAAGCACGTCACGCAGACTTCGCTTGCGTGACGAAGTTTTTTTTAGGAAACCGCTGTTCCGGCCTTCGCTTTTCGCTCATTCCGGCGCTTTGCGCCAGAACTCCGGGCCTCCATAGCGGGCTAGGTTTTCTTAGCAAAACATTGGGCGTTAAGAAAATAATTCGTATCAAGAAGACCTGCGAGTTTGCGAAGCAAACTCGACGAGTAAAATGCAAAAGGTATTTTACTCAACATCACGGCTAGGGTTTGTTTGTTTAACAAAAAATTTT
>CAZXCR010000119.1:0-5881 GCA_964639315.1 uncultured Treponema sp.
AATAGATTTTTTATTAACAGAAAATTTTATCAGCAATAGTCGCTTGATTTCGACAGGCTCAATCGGCGCTGTAATGTAGAATTTTTTTTTCTTAACAAAACAATCTACGAGTTTTCGCAAGAAAACTTGGGAAGCAACCGTAAGGTTGCGGCGAATTTGCTACAAATAATTAAAATTTGCGGCAAACTCGAATTTCCTCTTTAACGGAAAATCCTTTTACAGAACTTGCGTTGAAACTAAATCTGGGTCGCTGATTACTACTGTTAAATTTCCGTTGCGAGTTCTAATTTCGTCAATAAATTCTTTTGCGTCAAAATTCTGCTTTGGTTCAATATCATAAGTAATGTGGAAAAGTGTGCCCATATTTGTTGTGCTTACATCGTGCAAGGTGTATTTATCAAGATATTTTTCAAAAAGATCATCAAATGCGCCTTTAAAATTCATATCTTCGGGAATTGTTATTTTTAAAACCTGAGCGATTTTGTCCTTGCGGCGGTTAAAAAACTTTTCAAGAATTACAAATGCCAGCGAAAGTAAAAAGGAAACTGCAATTGCAATCAAATAGTAATTTATTCCTACTGCGAGTCCGGCTGCCATTGAAAAGAAAACGTAAGTTATGTCGCGCGAGTTGCCTGGAATGCTTCTAAAACGAACGAGGGCAAAAACTCCGCCTAAAGAAACTGCCTTTGCCAAATCTGAACCAACTAAGGTAATTACAACGGCCGTAATTGCTGGCAAAATTATTGTGGTGATTGCAAACTGCTTTGAAAACTTGTGCTTTGTGCTACCAACAATGTAGCCTGCACTTATAATCGCTCCACAAATTAAAGCAATTCCTACTTCGCTAAGAATCTGAATAAACATTGAATCAATTTTAAGCATATTAACCTTCTGTAGTTTTTATTTTTTATCTGAAAAAATCAGAAATTTTTGTTTTAGAGATGACTTTAGATGTCCTTTATAAATCTGGCTGAACATTTTTGTAAATTTCGCCTTTAATCATTTTGGTGTATTCGGTTCCATATTTAGAAAACGAAACGTGAAAAATTTTATTCTGCGACAAAAAGTGCACAAACCACAGCGGAAATGCCTTAAACGCCTTTGCTTCCATAAGCCAAATTCCTGGCGGAAGAAGTGAATCTCCGTAAATTTCATTTTCAAGATGTAAATCTGTTCTGCGGACTGTAATGTTGCGGTCTAAAGTCAGTCTGAAATCTGAATCTTCTTTTTCAAAAAATGCAAGTCTGTCGTAATAAATGTAAACTTTTGGCAAAAGATTGTAGCGCGACATCATATTTTTAATTTCTGCAAGAACCTGAAAATTTGTTTTGGGATTTTTTGGTTCAGTGCCGTTTTGAATAAAATCGTAGGCTTCGCTTAAAATGAACGGACTGCGTCTTTTGTTTACAATTCCTTTGAATTTCTTTTTTATTTCCAAATAGACTGTGCTTTCCAGCGGAACTCTTCCATAACTTCTAAGCCTGAGTTTTTCTTTGTAAACTGGTTTTTCCAAAGATTTTTGAATCAGTTCATTTTCTGGTGTGTCGAGATAAAGATTGCAGATTGGATAAGTTTTGCCGTCTTTGTTGTAAGAATCGCAGTTCATATATTTGTGCAAAAGCGGCGTAATAAGTTCAACTTGTTTTTGGGTGAGAAAATATTTGATTTCTTTTCTATTGAAAACTTCAATTGCCATAGTTTCAGGCTCTCTTTTTAATACAAAAAATTTGCTAACGTTTTTAAATGATTTTTTTAAATTCTCAAGATTTTCAAATTTTACATTGATTTTACATTAAACAACTTCTTAAACATCTTCTTTTATTTTTAGTTACAAAATTCGTTTCTGTCTGTTTTTTTATTTAAAAGTAGAATATACTTAGACTTTGACAGCATTTCTTTAACACAGAAGATTTTTTTTAGATGGTTGAGTTTTGATTTTGTTGTAATTTTTGCTTGCTCTGAAACTTTTGTTCCAAAACTTGTGGAGTTATTTTGTTAAGAAATTGATTTTTTCTTAACTGAAAATTCTATCAGTAACCAGCGCAGAATATGCGAAAGTATATTCTGTTGTATTGTAACAGTCGTTTGACTTTGACGCTCTCAATCGGCGCTTAGATGATTTAATTGTAAAACCCGAATTTTAACCTATAAGAATTTAAAAATGTTTTTATCTTTATTTTTTTAAGGAACTTATATTGTCAGAAAATGAAAAATTAGTTGCTGAACAAGAAAAGGAAGTTCGCAAACGATTAACCGAAAGCAATATGTACACAAGTTTGCCAGTTGCAGCTGGGCTTGTTTTTGCTGAACTGGTTTTTGTACTTTTTATATCTTTTTCTAAGAGTTCTCAGAGAGTTAGACTTTCTCAGCCTGAAAAAATCGCTTGTTTTGTTTACTTTTGTATTTCCTTTGTTTTTTTTCTACTAAGCAGTTTCTGGCGAATTTATAAAAATTTTAACAGAAGAATTGCTGCTCTTTCTATTTATGTGTTTGTAATTTCAGGTTTTGTTTTTGGCACGATTATTTCTGCAAATGAATATAGCCGCGGAATTCCTCTTTACATTTTTTTGCTTACAACAATTTTTCTTCCAATGATGTTTTACACGAAGCCAAAGAACGCATTTTTTATCTTTACTTTAAGTTACATAGCTTTACTAGGATCGATTCTTTTTGGTGAGCCAACAAGAAAAATTTCTTTGGTTGACGTTTTAATGTTTGTTTTTGCATATGTATTTTCTATTCTGTTTTATATAATTCGATACAAAGACAAAATTCATTCAGTAAACGAAGGAATCAAACTAAAGGAACTTAATGAAAGTCTTCAAGTTATTTCTTTGGGTGATGCTTTAACTGGACTTAAAAACCGGCACGCTCTTCGCGAAGATTTTGCTTCTTATTTGAACAAACCAGTTGTTGTTATGATGAGCGATGTAGATGACTTTAAATTTTATAACGACACCTTTGGTCACGATGTAGGCGATAAAATTCTTGCGGACCTTGCAATGTCTTTAGCAAATACTTTTGAAAATAAATATTGTTATCGTTACGGTGGCGATGAATTTCTTGTAATTTATCCAAATATAACTGAAGCGGAATTTAAAGATAAACTGGAAAAATGGCGGCTTAGCCAAAAGTCTCTGGTTTGTAATGAAGCTTGTGTAAAAAGCAGTAATTCTTGTGGTTACATTTATGGTCGCGCAGAAAGTCAGGCGGAACTGAACCGAATGCTTCACTTTGCGGACGAAGAACTTTATGAAGCCAAACATCGCGGAAAAAACTGTGCGGTGGGTCATTCATATATGGAAGCCCTCTACGACAGCAAAAAGAAAAACAATATTTTAATGCGTCAGGAAGATTCTAAAAAAGATATAGACACTTTAACTGGTGCAAAATCGATGATGTATTTTATAAATAAGGCGTGGCTTTTGATTCATAATTTAATGGATTTAAGGCGCGAAATTGGAATCATTTATTTTGACGTGGTGGATTTTAAAATTTTTAACGAGCGTTACGGTTTTACTGAAGGAGATAATTTTTTAAAGTCCTTTGCAGAAACTTTAAAGCTTTCTTTTGAAGACAATTCGAATAGTTTGATTTCGCGATTTTCAGATGACCATTTTGTTGTGCTTACGTATTTGTCTGATATTGAAAACAAAATAAATCGGATTGCACTTATAATAAAGTCGAACTGGGGAAAACGTATAAAAGCTGGAATTTATAAATACAATTCTGTTGATGATAACGAGCGCAACGATGACGGAATCAGTCTTTTGTGTGACTACGCGCGTCTTGCCTGCCAAAGTATAAAAAATGTACCTGGCGAACTTTTTAGATATTACGATGAAGAATTTACAAAAGAACATGAAAAGAAAGTAAGAATTATAAATAAATTTGATGAAGTTTTGCAGAACAGGGAAATAAAAGTTTTTTACCAGCCGATTGTTGATGTAAAAACGCGAAAAATAACTCATTTTGAGGCACTTGCAAGGTGGATTGACAGCGAGGCAAAAGATGGTTTTCTTAAGCCAGATGAATTTATTCCAGTTCTTGAAGAGCACCGCCGCATTTACGATATGGATTTATTTGTTTTGGAGCAGATTGCGCGCGACTTGCATGAAAATCTTAGTAAGCCAGGTTTTAAGCCTTATCCAATTTCAATGAATATTTCCTGGATGGACTTTGTTTTAACGCCGATGATTGACAGAATTGAAAAAATTCTAAAGGATTACGACATTGACAAAAAATATATCTGCTTTGAAATAAAAGAAGCTGCCTTTAACGAAAGAACTGATGTTGTTAAGCAGAAAATTCTTTTGATGAAAGATTCCGGATTTAAGGTTTGGCTTGATAATTTTGGAACTGGCGCCTTCCCGCTTAGGCAGATGGATGAATATAATCTGGATTTGATAAAAATTGATATAAGCTTTATGCAGAAGTTTTATACAAATTCAAAAATTCATTCTATGCTTTCAAATCTTGTTTCGGGTTCAAAAGGAATGGGTGTAAAATGTCTTGCTCAGGGAGTTGAAAACGAAGGTCAGTTTAAGTCTTTAAAAGAAGCAGGTTTTGATAAGGCGCAGGGCTATTTGTTTGGCCAGGCACTTCCGCTTGATAAGGCTATGAAAGCTTATTTTAAGTAGTTCAAGGATTTACAAAGAAAGCGTAAGGAAACTGAGAGACTTGGTGGTTGAGGGACTTGCGGGCTTCGCTTGTAAACTCTCGGAATTTTTTAGTTAAGAGGAGAATTTTTTGTTAGACAGAAAATTTTATTGGTAACTCAGGCAACTTTTGTTAAGCAAAAGAATTTTTTCTTAAGAAGAAATTTTGTCAGTAATAGGCCCAGTCAGCATTGACTTACAAAGTTATAAACATAAAAATTTTGCAGATGTAATATAGTGGTAGTATACGACCTTCCCAAGGTTGGCGTGCGGGTTCGATTCCCGTCATCTGCTTTTAATAAAAAATATGAAACTTTATATTTCCGATCAGCATTTTTTTCACGAAAACGCAAATTTGTCGCTGGATAAGCGCGGATTTAAAAATGTCCTTGAAATGAATTCCTATATGATTGAAAAATGGAATTCGAAGGTACTTGGCGGAGACCAGATAATCGTTTTAGGCGATATGTTTTTGCTGAATAAAAATCCGCTGCAGGAACAAAGTGCCGAAAATCAGTCTAAAAAAATAAATTACGTTTTAAATCGCTTGAAGGGGAAAATTTGTCTTGTAAAAGGCAATCACGACAATTCGTGGCTCAATCTTGAAGGGGTAAATTTGAATCGCTTTGAATGGATAAAAGATTACGCTGAACTAAAAGACGGCGAAAATCTCGTAGTTTTAAGTCACTATCCGATTTTTTGCTACAATCACCAGTATTTGCTCAACAAAGACGGAAGCGCACGAACTTTTATGCTTTACGGGCACGTTCACAACACACACGACGAGGTTCTTGTAAATGAGTTCCAGAATCTTACGCGTAAAACAGAACTTTGCGGAAAAAACGGCAACCGAAAAATCCCCTGCAATATGATAAATTGTTTTTGTATGTTCAGCGATTATGCCCCGCTTTCCCTAGCCGAGTGGAAGCAAGTTGACAGCGCGCGAAGAGCAAAAATTCCAGTTTCCGAAAATTATGTTATTAAAGATATAGAATAATTTTTGCAGCTTCTGATGTTGGGCGTTACCCTTGAAGTTTCACTGGGCGTTCCCTTGAAACTTCGTTGGGCGTTCGTCGCAAAACTTATGTTTTGCTTCTCGAGTTTGCTTCGCAAACTCGCGGCGTTGGACTGTTAGCTTGAAACTTCGCACTCCGTGCTCGTTGTGGGTATCGCACTTCGCCGTCTAACCGCGGCTCATCCCTCCGCTTCGGCTTCGCCTTCGC
>CAZXCR010000120.1:0-3804 GCA_964639315.1 uncultured Treponema sp.
TTGCTCCAAATAAATATAAAACTATAAAACTTACCAAAACTCGAATTTTGACCTAAAAAAATCTTTTTTCTAACGCGCAGAATTTCTGCAAATTCAAAATATCAGGTCAAAATTCCGCAAAAAAATAAAAACTCAATCAACTTGAATAAAACATTCTAAAAATTTACAATTACGCATATGAAAACTGAATTAGTTAAAGAATTTGTAGACAGTAAATTTGTTGATGCCTTAAATGATTTATTAAAAACAAATAAAGAAGAAGACGCTAAAGAAGATGCAATAAAACTTGGCGATATGTTTGGAGCAAGTTCCCAAGTAAAAAATATTCTTGATCCAACTACAGACTCAGAAGCTAAACTTGTTTCGAGTTTTCATAACAATCTTGTCCTTTTAATTCAAAAAATCTGGATTGAAAAATCTGACGAAGAGCTTAAGGCTCAGGTTAAATATCATTTGGATGAATTTTGCGCTCAATTAAATGGTCATTCTTACACAATGTCTTACCCCGCATTTTTTAATATTGTTGATGATGTTGTTTACCTAATGTTTGGAAATCAAACTAAAAAAAGCGATTTTGACGAATACGCAATGAGAATCGACCCTGAATTTGGAATTTTCTGGTGGTATATGCAAAGTCTTCCAAGAGAAGAACGCTGGTCTGAATCAAAAAGCAGAATTGCAATTCTTTTAGGAATGTACTTCTTAGCAAATTTTTAAGTCAGTTTGTCTAGTAAAAAATTCTTGAAAATAAATTTGTAAAAACAAACCGCCGTATAAAATTCTTAAGGAAAATTTTATGGATATAAATTCTATCACTTTAAGTTTAAGAAAAGGCGCAAATCTTTTAGCTCTTCACACCACAAGACAAAAAAATTATGCACTTGAATGCGTGGCAAAATCAATTCTAAAAAACAAAGATAAAATTCTAAAAGCAAATGCACTTGATGTTGATTCTGCGAAAAAAAACGGAATGACAGACGCTCTTGTAGAAAGACTTGCGCTTGATGAAAAAAAATTCGATTCAATTCTTAACGGAATAAATATTGTAATTGAACAAAGCGACCCGATTGGCGAAGAAATTGCCGGCTGGAAAACAAAAGACGCTCTTCAAATCCGCCAAGTTCGAGTTCCGCTGGGAGTAGTCGCAATTATTTACGAAAGCCGCCCGAACGTTACCGTAGACGCATTTACACTTGCTTACAAAAGCGGAAATTCCATTTTGCTTCGCGGCTCTTCAAATGCGCTTGAATCCAACAAAGCTCTTGTAGAAGCAATAAAAGAAGGCTTAAAAAACGCAGGAGACAGCGGAGTTGAAAATGCAATTTATCTTTGTACAGAAGGAAATCATTCTGAAGTAAATGAAATTCTTACTGCTGTAGGAAAAATTGACGTTGTTCTGCCACGCGGCTCTTCTAAACTCATAAATCTTGTTGTAGAAAATGCAAAAATTCCTGTAATTCAAACAGGTGCCGGAGTTTGCCATCTTTATATTGATGAGGACGCAGATTTGGAAATGGCTGCAAAAATTGCCTTTAATGCAAAAACGCAGCGTCCGGGTGCTTGTAACGCAATTGAATGTATTGTGATGAATAAAAAAATTGAAAAAGATTTTATTCCAATTCTTTGCAAAACCTTTGAATCAAAAGTTAAATTTTATTTTGACGAAGACTCTTACAAAACCGCAAATTCAATTTATTCAGAAGCTGAACTTAAAGCTCAAAATATTTTTAAAGCCGAAGAAAAAGACTTTGGCTTCGAATTCCTTGATTTGATTTGCGCCGTAAAAACAGTTGATTCAGTTGAGCAGGCAATTGAATTTATAAATTCTCACAACACAAAGCATAGCGAATCAATTGTTACAAATAATCGAAATCACGCAAGAAAGTTTCAGTCTCAAATTGATGCAGCCTGTGTTTATGTAAATGCTTCAACCCGCTTTACTGACGGCGGAGAATTTGGCTTTGGTGCAGAACTTGGAATCAGTACGCAAAAACTTCATGCACGTGGACCAATGGGAGTAAAAGCCCTTACCACAACAAAATATTTAATTGATGGAGACGGACAAATCCGCTAAATAAATTTTATGAGCATTCAGGAAATTCTTCAAAATTCACGAAAAATTGTTATAAAAATTGGAAGCAATACCTTAGCAAAGGCTGATGGAACTCAAAACACTGATTTTATGCAGAATTTTGCACGTCAATGTAAAAATCTCTGTGATTTAGGAAAGCAAATTGTAGTTGTAAGTTCTGGTGCGCAGGTAAGCGGCGTTTCAACTTTAAAAGAATGGCCGCGAAAAAAAGACAAGCACTTTAGGCAGGCACTTTGTGCAATCGGTCAGGTTGAACTTATGGTTCAGTGGAGAAATGCTTTTTCAAAATACGGACTTCACGTAGGTCAGCTTCTTTTAACGAAAGAAGATTTTGAAAACGACCACCGCTCATTAAATATCCGCAACACTCTTTTTACTCTAGCTGATGAAAATGTTATTCCAATCATAAACGAAAACGATTCAGTTTCTACAGATGAATTTTCTATTGGTGACAACGATAATTTAAGCGCACTTACGGCAATTTTGTGGAGTGCAGATTTACTAATTCTTTTTAGTGATATTGACGGAATTTACACTGACAATCCAAAAACAAATCCTGACGCAAAATTCATTCAGGAAGTAAAAAATATTGGCGACTTGCGAAAAAATATAAAAATCGGTGCAACAAATGCTTTTGGAACTGGCGGAATTGAAACAAAAATTCAGGCTGCTGAAAAAACAACTGTTTACGGAATTCCTGTTCTTTTAGCTAACGGTGGAAAAGAAAATATTATTGACAACTTGTGTAACGGAAGTGCCTGCGGAACAGTCTTTGCAGCAGAATAAAAAAAGGAGCTTTGTATGGAAAATTTAGGTTTTATTGGAATGGGAAATATGGCAAAAGCTCTTTGCTCTGGTTTTATAAAATCTGGAAAAATAAAATCTAATGCAATATACGCTTACGCTCCAAATCAGGAAAAGCTCAAATTTAATGCGCAAAAACTTGGATTTAACGCGTGCTCAAACATCGAAGAGCTTGTAAAAAACTGCGACACAATTGTTATGGCGTGCAAACCTTATCAAATAGAAGATATTCTTAAGCAAATTAATCTTGAAGGCAAAACTCTTATTTCAATTGCGCTGGGCTGGAACTTTGCAAAATACAAAAATTACATAAATACAGAACTAGTTCGTTTTCAGTTTGTAATGCCAAATACACCGGCAATGGTTAGCGAAGGAATGTTTTTGTTTGAAAAGTCAAATTCGCTAAAAGAAGACGAACGCAAAGAAATTATGGAACTTTTTGCCGCACTTGGAACCGTAGAAGAACTTTCAGATAATCTTATGGGAATTGGCGGTGCAATAAGTGGCTGCGGTCCGGCTTTTGTAGATTTGTTTATTGAAGCATACGCAGATGCCGCTGTAAAATACGGAATTCCTAGAGCAACAGCATACAAACTTGTTTCACAAACAGTTCTTGGAAGCGCAAAACTTCAGCTGGAAACAGGAGAACATCCTGCAGTTTTAAAAGACAACGTTTGTTCACCGGCAGGTTCTACAATTTGCGGAGTTGCATCACTTGAAAAAAGCGGACTTCGTACAGCCTGCATAGAATCAATTGACGCAATTATGCACAGATAAATTGACTTTTTGCACAAAAATTTTATTAAAAAACGTCATTCTGGATTTATTTCGGAATCTGCACATAAAAGAGTTTAAAAAAAATACCGAGTAAAGCTGATAAAAATTTTGCTGACAAGAAAATCCTAGCC
>CAZXCR010000120.1:3904-5839 GCA_964639315.1 uncultured Treponema sp.
AAAAAAAATACCGAGTAAAGCTGATAAAAATTTTGCTGACAAGAAAATCCTAGCCGTGATTGTAGCCGCGCGAAGCGTTCCGAAGGAATGAAACGGCGAAAAGCACGCCGCAAGAAATAAAATACGCTCCAAAAAAAATTACAAATAATAATCCAGTTTGTAGTCGCCTAAATATTTAAATCCCGCATTTTCATAAGAATGAAGCGCCTCCAGATTATTTTTTCGCACAAAAAGCACAACATTTTTTCCCTGAGATTTAAATTTCTGCGCAATGTGATTTACGAGCGCACAGGCATACCCATTTTTGCGACAAAATTTTTGCGTAAACACGCCACCAATTTGAACCGTAGCAGAACTTTCGGCATTTGTTTGGGCCTTTGCAAGAAGATTTTTATGCGAATCGTCAAAAATTCCTGCAATATACTGAGTTTTTAAATTCTGCTCAAGAAAAAGACGTTCCGCCGCAAGATTTAAATTTTTCCAGTAAGGCAGCACTTCAGTTTTGCAATATTCAAGATGCAGAGGGAAAATCGCTTCTTCATCCGACGAAGCACACTGAACTATTTTCGGAAAATTTTTTATTTTTTCAGAAAATTTTTTTTCATCCGCAGTCTGATCAACTTCTGTTTGGACACTTTCAGATTTTTTTAAATTTGGCTGATTTTTTACTTCAGTTTTTATTTCAGTTTTTGAATCAAAATATTCCATCAAAAACATTGGGCGCTCTTCTTGTGGAACAAAATTTTTTGCCCGCAAGTAAAGTTTTTCAATATGCTCAACATTTGATTTTTCCCCCGAAAGACAAAAAATTTCATGAGTCTTAAAAAATTTTACAAGCGCACAATCCGCTTTTTTTGTGTAAACCGGAAAGTATGCAGAAAAATTTTTCCCGCGAGTATAAGAAAAAACTCCAAGAAGATTTATTTTGCACGAAGGAAATTCTTTTTGCGCAAGAACGAAAACAGTATTTTCATTTTTTTGGATTTTTTCCATTAAGGCACAAAAATATTTTTCAGCCGGACGAAGAAAATTTTCGGCAAGATAAAAAAATTCCTTTCTTTGATCGGCTTGAATCAATTTTGTAACAATCATAATCTTTTGTTAAAAACGCGATATTTTAGAACTGCACTTTACAAATCAATTTCTTTTTTAGGTTTTCTACCGCAAGATTTTTTTTCTGTACAAAAACCGCTTACTTCACACTTTGGAACAAAGAAATTTTCGCAAATCCATTTCCACTCATCAGAATATTCAGAAAGTGCATTTTTTATTTGATTCATAACTTCCCTGTATTCCCAATATGCTCTTGTGCAAAGTCGCTGATGACTCATTTCAATCAGATTTCTAAGATTACGCTTATCAACAATTTTTGTATTCATTGCTAAAGGCAAAACCATTGCTGCATCTTCCCGCGGAATTCCAAGTTCAGAAAGTTTTTTATAGCCTTCCTGAATTGACTTCATAATTCCGTTGTAAGCATCCAACGCATCTTTATCAGCTTTTATTTTTGGGGGAACAACGTATTTAAATTCCGCACAATTTACATAGCGAGTGCTTTCCTGAAGTCTTGTTGGAGAACCGCCAATGTGCGTATACCATTCGCGTATCATTCTTGCCGAAACTTCGCTTATGCAAAGTTCAATATCAACATACTCAAGAACTCTTCCGTGTCCGCTGATAATGCAGTCTTTTGCCCGCTTAATATTTTTTTCCTTGTCATCAATCGGACTGTTCCAGCAGATACCTGCCATTTGCCCAATTTTTTGAAGAGGATATTTTGTTGTTTCTTCTAAAATCTGAATCATATTTTTATTTCTTTTGACTAAAGAACTCGCTTAATTTTTTAGTTTCTAAAACTGTGGATTGGGGCAGGAATGCGACCGCCACGGTTAATAAAGTCTGCACAACCAAATTTGCTAACATTCATTACTGGGC
>CAZXCR010000121.1:0-5836 GCA_964639315.1 uncultured Treponema sp.
TTTTTGTTGCTAAGAAATTGATTCTTTTTAACTGCAAATCATATCAGTAACCGGCACTTTGTGCCGGAACTCCGAGCCTCCATAGCGGGCTATGTTTTCTTAGCAAAATATTAGGCGTTAAGAAAATAAATTCTTAGCAAACAGCCCGCGCGAAGCGCGGGCTGGGGTTCTTGTAGTAAAGCCTAGCCCGGGCTGTACTGGTGGTGAATAAAATGCTTTCAGCATTTTATTCTGCGAGTTTTGTTCCAAAACTCGCAGAATTCTTTTTTTTAAGAAATAGTCTGCGATATTACGGAAAATTTTGTGCAAGCAACGGAGCGAATAGCGGAGCCACGGAAGACCGGGAACTTGTACGGAATTTGCGGGCGCGACGCGTGTGATGTCGAAAATTTTTTGTAAATCAAGAAATTTGTTTGCTACGAAAAAGTTTGCGACATTATACGGCGCGCGGTTACTAACGAAACATTTTCTTTCGGACTGCAATTTTTCTTTGCTAAGAAAAATTTTTGTACAAGAACGCGCCCGCTGTGCGTAAAAGAATTTGCTCCAGAACGAAAAAAAATGACTGCTTGAAAATCACTTTGTAAAAGTATATCGTTTTAGGGATTGGTAGGGCGTTTTTATGAGACAAAATGTTTATGAATATTCATTTGCTATGCAAAAGGAACGAAATTCTAAAATAGCGAGAACTTTTTTTGTTATTGTTGGAGTTATTCTTTTTATTTCTCTTTTTTTGAATTTCATTTTGTTTCCCTGCCTTGTGCGCTCTGATTCTATGGAAAGCGACATTGCTAAAAATTCCGCAGTTTTTGTTACGCCACTTGATAAGAATCCGAATCGTGGCGATGTTTTTTTTATTGCACCTCAGGAAGAAAATAATCTTGCTTTTTATAAAGTTTTTTTGAATAAATTTGTGGCGTTTTTTACTTTTCAGCAGTTTGAACCTTTTTCTTACAGTAAAAAATCAACGGAACGCTCTAGTTTGCGCCGCGTAATTGGTCTTCCCGGAGATAAAATTTACATTCAGGATTATATTTCCTACGTTAAGCCGCAAGAAGAAAAATTTTTTCTTACTGAATTTGAACTTAGTTCACGTCCGTACAATATTCACATTTATTCTGTTCCTGCTGAGTGGAATGGGTTGGGCGTTCTTGAAAATATGAAGGAAATTGAACTTGGCGCAGATGAATATTTTGTTCTTGCAGACAATAGAATTGAAGCAACTGATTCGCGGGTGTATGGTACGGTTTGTAAAAACAGAATTAAGGGCCGCGCTTTACTGGAATATTTTCCTTTTAACAAAATTAGAATTTTCTAAACTAAGGAAAAACTTTTGCTTGAAGATAAAAATTTTTGCGGGTTTTCTCCGTCTCTTTATGTTCACATTCCGTTTTGTATTTCAAAGTGTGATTACTGCGATTTTTTTAGCCTGCCGTGCGCAAACAAGGGAATTCCTGATTCTTACGTTAAGGCTTTGTGCGCCGAAATTGAATTTTATGCAAAAAAATATTCTGTAAGTTCCTGGAAAACTCTTTATGTTGGCGGTGGAACGCCGAGTCTTCTTTCTCCTAGCCAGATGGATTTTCTTTTTGACCGCATATTTGCTTTTTCAAAGTCTAAAATTCTTGAAAGCACTTTTGAAATGAATCCCGAATCGCTTAGTAAAGAAAAACTTGAGGTGTTAAAAAAATACGGCTTTACTAGGGTTTCGCTTGGAATTCAGTCTTTTAGCGAAAAATCTCTTGCGGCTGTAAAACGTCATTGCTCACCTGAAAAGATTTTTGAGGCTATGAAAATAATTTCTTCTTCATGGAACGGACTTTTGAATCTTGATTTGATTTCGGGTCTTCCTTATTTAAGTGATGAGGATTTTTTAAGCGGACTAAAAAAACTTATGAGTTTTAATCCGTCTCATATTTCTTTGTACTCGCTTACGGTTGAAGAAGAAACGCCGCTTTTTAAGAAGATTAAAAATGGTCTTCCTTTTGATTTTGATACTGTAGACAGACAGTGGCTTTTGGGATTTGACCTGCTTGAAAAGTGCGGATTTGAGCAGTACGAGGTTTCGAATTTTTGTAGCAAAAAAAATATCAGTCTTCATAATATGGCTTACTGGCAGCAGCAAAATTATATTGGTGCGGGAAGTGGCGCTACGGGAACGCTTTGGCTTAGCGATGAAAAAACATCTTCTTGTTCTGAAAAGGATATTTGCGGAACAAGGTGGACTGTAAGTAAAAATATTGATTCGTACATAAAATTCTGGACGCAAAACTGTACGCAAAATTCGCTTCAAAACAGGGCGCAAGCTGAAGGCAAAAAATTTTGCGGATTTGATGAAACTTCGCTTCCCTGCGAAACTGAACTTCCCTGCGAAACTGAAAAAATCACTTTAAAAACCAGGGAATTTGAATATCTTATGATGGGTTTTAGAACAAAAATCGGTGTGGATAAAAAAAGATACGCTCTTCTTTTTAAAAATCTGTCGCCTTTTTTTGGAAATCTTGATGAAAGACTTGAAGCAAGTTCTGTGTGGAAAAAATTTGTTTTGGATTCCCGCGCTTTTATTAACGAAGAAAGAGCTGCCTTAAATTCCTCCGGACTGAATTTTCTTAATGAACTGCTTTTGGATCTTGTGTAAAAATGCTTAATGTCTGCTTCAATGTCTTGACGTAAGTGATAAAAAAATTCATAATTGTATCCACTTAAAATTTTAAGGAGTTCTATCGTGCCTTGTGGTAAGAAAAGAAAGCGCGCTAAGATCGCGACACATAAGCGAAAGAAGAAGCTTAGAAGAAATCGTCATAAGAGTAAGTAAATAAAGCGGTTTTTGCCGTTTTATTTCTCGTATCTTGTTTTACTTATGATCGTATCTTACGGAATTAAAAGAGACCGCGGTTGTTTTAGCCACTGCGGTCTTTTTTTTGCCAAATTTATGAATTTGCTGTGCGGTAGTGCTTTTTTTTACTTCGAGTGAATTTTGGTCATTTGGGAAAAAATCATTTTTAGTGCTTTTTTAGCGATGACTTTAGGATTTTGTGTTTTCAGAGGAAATTTGAATTGCTGATTGAAAAAATTAAGTCTCCTGAGGATTTAAAGAATCTGAATCAAGAACAGATGAATCTTCTTGCCGGAGAAATCAGGGAAAAAATAATTTCTACAGTGTCTGAAAATGGCGGACATTTGGCGAGCAATCTTGGTGTTGTGGAACTGACTCTTGCGCTTCATAAGTGTTTTAACAGTCCTCAAGATGCAATTGTTTGGGACGTTGGGCATCAGTGCTACACTCATAAACTTTTAACTGGTCGCTACGAAGATTTTGCTACGCTCAGAAAAAAGGGCGGAATTTCCGGTTTTACAAGAATTTCTGAAAGCAAACACGATTTTTTTGATGCAGGGCATGCGTCTTCTTCAATTTCTTCTGCACTGGGACTTCTTGCGGCGTGGCGTTCTCTTGGCAGAAATGATAAGGTTGTTGCAGTAATTGGCGATGGTGCGCTTACTGGTGTAATGGCTTTTGAAGGATTGAGCCACGCAGGTCAGCTTGGGAAAAATTTAATTGTTGTTTTAAATGATAATCAAATGTCAATCAGCAAGAATGTTGGCTCTATTTCGCGCTATCTTTCGCGGCTTACCAGCAGT
Organism: uncultured Treponema sp.; assembly: GCA_964639315.1. Classification (GTDB taxonomy): domain Bacteria; phylum Spirochaetota; class Spirochaetia; order Treponematales; family Treponemataceae; genus Treponema_D. The sequence goes on from CAZXCR010000121.1 coordinate 3,640, forward strand.
TCTGCGTATCAGAGTTTTAGATACAAATTTGACAGGGCAGTCGATTTAATTCCATATTTCAACAGGTCAATTGGGAAATTTGTTTTTAGGTTAAAAAGAGGACTTAAGGGACTTTTTCTTACAAATAATCTTTTTGTTGACCTTGGATTTGAGTATTTGGGGCCGCTGAATGGTCACAATATTGAGCAGATGGAAAAAATGTTTGAGCGGGCAAAGAAAATTCCGCGTCCTGTAGTAATTCACGTTGTTACAAAAAAGGGGCGCGGATATGAAAATGCTGAAAAAAATCCTTCTGCTTACCACGGAGTTTCGCCGTTCGATGTAAAAAATGGACTTTCTTCTTCGAGTTCAGATACTGAGCACAATTCGGGGCTTACTTTTACTGACGCTTTTGGACTTTATCTTGTAAAACTTGCACGAAATGATAAAAAAATTGCGGCGGTTACTGCGGCAATGGCTAAGGGAACTGGGCTTGAGCCTTTTTCTCTTGAGTTTAAAGACCGATTTTTTGACGTGGGAATTGCAGAAGAACACGCGGTAACTTTTGAGGCGGGGCTTGCGGCTGGCGGAATGAAACCTGTTGCTGCCATTTATTCTACTTTTATTCAGCGTTCAGTTGACCAAATAATCGAAGATGTTTGCCTTCAAAAACGAAATGTTCTTATTGCGCTTGACAGGGCCGGCGCTGTGGGAGGAGACGGAGAAACTCACCAGGGAATTTTTGACATTGCCTTGTTTCGCTCTGTTCCTAATTTAAAGATTTTAAGTCCTGCAACAAAAGTTGATCTTGAAAAATGTATTGACTGGGCGCTTTATAAAAATTCCGGCCCAGTTGTAATTAGATATCCAAAATTAAAGCTTCCTAAATCTCAAATGGAATTTTCTGCCAAAATTGAAGAAGGTAGGGGCGTGCTTTTGCAGTCTGAAGTGAATAAAACTTTGCCAGAAAAAAGAGATTTGCTTATTGTTTGCACGGGAAGTCTTTTTAGCGAAAGTCTTAAGGCTAAAGAAATTCTTTCTGGAAAAGGAATTGAAGCTGACCTTTATTCTTTGCGTTTTATAAAACCTTTTGACAGTGCCTTTTTTCTTGAACTTGCGTGTAAATATAAAAGCATTATTTTTGCAGAGGACGGCGTAAAAACAGGTTCTGTGAGCGAATATTTGCAGTCTCTTGTTTTTGCTGATAAAAACTGCCGCAGCATAAGAAGCGAAGTTCTTGCGTTTCCAGATTATTTTGTTTCGAATGGAACTAGAAATGAGGTTCTTAACGAAGTGGATCTTTCTCCTGAGAAAATTGCCCTTCATGCACAAAAGCTTTTTGACGGAAATTTCCGCTTTGAAAAGGGAATAAAACTCTGAAAACAGACTTTTATTCGTTGAGTTTTGTACCAAAACTCGCAGAGCAAGCGCAAGCTTGCGACTTTTTCTTAACGCACAAGCCAAGCCTAGCCCGGATTGTAGCGGCGCGCGAAGCGCGTTCTGGAGCGATAGCGGAAGAATGAAGGCGAATGCCGCAACCGCGCAAAGCCGGATTCTTAGTAAAATTTACTGCCGAGCGCACAGTGCGCGAGAAGAAGCGCAAGTAAAGCTTGCGACAAACTCGCAGTCTTTTTGTTAAGAAAAAAATCTATTTCTTAACAAGGCAATCCTACGAGTTTCGCTTGCCGAAACTCGGGAAACAAGCGTAAGGTTGTGAAAAATTCGCTCCAAGTAAGAAAAAATCACCACGAAACGAGGAAAAAATGAAGGAACTTGAACTTGCTTCTGGAACAATAAGAACGGAAAAAGCGGCTTTTGTAATGGGAATTGTAAACTGCACCCCAGACAGTTTTTTTGAAAAAAGTCGTATGAACGTTAGCGGGGCACTGCAGCTTATTGACGAGGGCGCGGATATTCTGGATATTGGCGGCGAATCTACAAGACCGGGCTCTTCTTATGTGGATTGTGATGAAGAAATTAAGCGAATTTTGCCTGTTATAAAAGAAGTCCGTAAGCATTCTAAAATTCCTATTTCAGTTGATACTAGAAAATTTGAAGTTATGAAAGCGGCTTTTGATGAGGGCGCGGATATTCTTAATGATGTTAGCGCTCTTGAAGATGACTTTAGACTTGCTGATTTTGCTGCAAAAACAAAAATTCCTGTTATTTTAATGCACAAGCGGGGACTTCCTCAAAATATGCAAAATCATACTGAATA
>CAZXCR010000122.1:0-3721 GCA_964639315.1 uncultured Treponema sp.
ATTGTATATTTTAATTGCTTTGGTTTTTAGGTAGTGATTATTAGACGCTTACTTTATCTTTCAAAATATTTGTTAAATCAAAAAATCAGCAATCACAAAATCATAAAAAAAATCCCCCAGAATTTTCTTCTTCCCAGGAGATTTATTTTATTTTAATAGATGTTCTAAAACTATATTTTGCACTTAACCTTCGTGCCGTATGCGCCAGTCAATTGTTTTTTGAAGGTAGTCAATATACTCTTTGTCTTTGCACATTGTTTTGTTTGGGGAATTTGATAGTTTTGCTACAGGACTATCGTTGCATTCAGAAACTTTCATCACAATATTAAGCGGCGGAACATCGGTGTCGTTTGCAATGTAAGTTCCAATTCCAAAAGCAACTTTTATCTTATTTTTGAAATGCGAATAAAGAGAACTTGCCCTTTCAAAATCCAGACTGTCGCTGAACAAAAGCGTTTTATTTTTTGGATTTACGCGCTCATCGTGGTACTTGTTGTAGAATTTTTCGTAGTGACGAATCCATTCTTCTCCCCACTCGTAAGGATCTCCTGAATCGTGTCTTACTCCCGAAAAACAGATTGAAAAGGTATACCCCATATCAAGATGTGTACTTTTGTCGCCAATTGTATCTGTAAGATAAGTTCCGTTTAAAACTCCGTACTCTTTTGTCCACGATTCCATTGCAAGTTTGTTTGAATAAGCAGGATTGTACATTGGATTTCCCTGACCTACGCACATAATAAATTCATGAGCCATAGTTCCCACGGGAATAACATTGTATTTTTTTGCAAGAAAGACGTTTGAAGTGCCAATACATTTTGAATCTTTGTAATTTTTATTATTTTCGCACAGAGTTTTTACTGCCAGTTCTTGAGCTTCGGCACTAAGTCTTCGTCTAAGACCAAATTCACTAAATCCGCCTAGATTGTATTTGCCAGAAACAAGCCAATTTTTCTTTTCTTCAAGTTTCCGTTTGTACTGCTCAAAAAGTTCATCATAATCGTACGCCATTCTAAAATAAACTTCATTTATGATTGCAAGTACAGGAATTTCATACATTGAAGTGTTAAGCCAGGTTCCGTAAGCCTCAAGCGAAAGTCCGCAAGGAGAATTTGTGCTAATTACAAAGTCTTCGTAGCGTGCCTTCCACAAACGCAAATAATCAATGTAATCTTCGTGCAGCCATTCAATTCCTGCAAGATACGAAAGTTCGTCTTCGGTAAATTTTAAACTGCAGAAATTTTTAATCTGTTCTTTAATTTCACTTACCATTTCTGTCGTGAATTTTACATCTTTGTTGCGGCATTTAAACGTCCATCGAGTTTTATACGACGGATATTGATGATAAATTGCCTGACCCATCGAAAATTTGTAAAGGTCAGTTTCTAAAAGACTTGTTATAATTTTATGCAGTTTCATAAAACCTTCTTGTTTTTAAAATTTATTTTATATATGACATATGAATTTATGAAAAAACTTCAATTTGGCTGGCAAAAATTTCATCCATCTGCCTTGAATCTCCATCTTCCCAAATCACCATAAAGCAGCAGTTTTTAAAATTATAAGCAACAATTCCTGAATGCTCATTAAATTTTACTTTATCTTCAAGGAAAATTTCTTTTCCATTTTTATCTTTTACTTTTAAACCGTATTTTTTTTCTTTTTCCATTAAGCCTCCGTTTGCTGATGAAAGTTTTTTAGTAACTTCCAAATTAGGGCATTTGGTAAAAAATATTTTCTTAGCAAATGCGTTTTTTTACAAAATTATTACCATAAATATATTTGAATTTTACAATTTTGACAATTTGAGAATAGAAAATCTTCGGTAAAGCGAGAATTTTATTGTAATGAAGTGCAGATTTATTTTGTTAAGAAGAGATTTTTTTGTTGGATAGGAAATTTTACTGGTAAGTCGCGCGCAAGTTTTATTACTGATAGATTTTTTTCTTAACAAAAAATTCTATCAGTAACACGCACGAAATTTAACCAATCATTTTGAAACTTCTTCATCAACTGAAGTTTTTTTATCCTTCTTAGACTTAAAAAAATAAGTTTTTGACTCTTCGCCTCTGAAAAGTCTTTTTATATTTTCTTTGTGTCTGTAAATAACAAAAAGTACACAGAAGGCATAAATTATTGAAGGAAGCGTTTCAACTCCAGCAAAAGGAAGAATTACGGCACCAATCATTATTGAAAGCAAAGTTGCAACAGACATATATTTTACTGCAACAACCATAATCATCATAAAGGCAGTGCAGCACAGTCCCGTTATCCAGTTAAGCATCCACAAGGTTGAAAGAACTACCAGATATGCCTTTCCGCCGTGGAATTTATACCAGATTGGGTACGCGTGACCAAGCATTGCAAACAGTCCGGTAAAGGCAACTCCCAGTGAAAAATATCCTGCTCCAAGAATTTTTTCAAAAAGTACGCCAAAAACTGCTTCAAGAACAAAAGCCTTTGCTAAATCCAAAAGCATTACAAGCCAGGCCCACTTCATTCCAAAAACTCTTTTAAAATTAGTAAAGCCCGGATTTTTACTGCCTTCATTCCGGATGTCTTTTTTGTAAATCAGTTTTGACATAACAATTGCCGGATTTATTCCTGCAATCAAATACGATGTTACGGCAGCGATAATAAAAATTGCGATATTCATATTTTTCCCATTTTGCACAAAACAGGGACTCTTAAAAAAATTCAAAAGTCCCCTATTTTTATTTTTTTCAGCGGTAGAAAACGGCAGCTTTTACAGTACTACGAAAATATAACTGTAAATATCCTGCCCTCCTTCAACTTCATTTATTTCAATTCCAGGATGTTTAAGCTTAAGATATTTTTTTACTTCTTCAGCTTCGTATGCAGTAGAATCAATTCCGCGGATAAAAATGCAAACTTCATGATCTGTAAAATCCATTGCTTCTACAGTCTGAAAAGCAGCTTTTTTGCGGTCATTAGAATCTACCATAATTTTTTTGTCCTGAAATCCAATGTAATCGCCGGCTTTTAGTTTTAATCCGTCCATTTCAGAATCGCGGACACAGTGCGAAATATAGTACGATGAAACTCCTTCCATACTCATTTTGAAATTTTCCAGAATTTCATCAAGATTTCCGCTGTCCAAATCCATCATTGAAAGGGCTGCAAAACCTTCGCCAATAGACTTGCTTTCAACCACCACAATTTTTGCCCTCTCATACATTTTTGCAGCCTGTTTTGCCGCAAGAATCACATTGCCGTTATTTGGGAACACAAAAATTGTTTGCGCATTGATTTTTGAAAAGGCATTTATAAAATCTTCAGCAGACGGATTCATACTCTGACCGCCGTCAACAATTACATCCGCATTTACGTCAAGGAACATTTGCTTTATTCCAGGGCCGGTAGCAACTGCAACAGTTCCGAATTTTTTAGCTTCAACTTCTTGAGAACTTGTCATTTTGAATTTTGCAGTAATTTCGCTAATGTCTTCGTTGCGGTTATTGTGCTGGAGCGACATATTTTCAACTTTTGTAGTTAAAAATTCTCCGTACTGCTGACAGAATTTAAACACCTTCCACGGTTCCATTGTGTGAACGTGCAGTTTTATGATTGAACCGGTTTTAAAGCACACAACAGAATTTCCAATTTCATTCATATAATTTTTGATGGTTTCAACAGGAAATTCTTCAACATTTACCTTTTTATTCTGAAGGCGATACTGTTACATTTAAAAATATTGTAG
>CAZXCR010000122.1:3731-5806 GCA_964639315.1 uncultured Treponema sp.
AGGCGAAGAAGAACTTCCGTGCAGTAACCAAATTCAAGTTTACTGTCAGGACCAAAGGCATCAAGATCCATTTCGCCGTGCGGTGTAGAAATTGTTTTTGCAGCATTCTGACGTCCGCTTTCGCTTTCAAGTTTTGCAATCGCTTCATCATAGGAATCTTCTTTAAGGCACTGCCTCATTCCTTCCATAATGTAAATAAGCCCTGCTCCGCCTGAATCAACAACGCCCGCCTTTTTAAGAACCGGAAGCAATGTTGGCGTACGCTCAAGAGAAAGCTTTGCTTCGTAAATGAAATTTTCAATGAACTGAAGAATTGTTTCAGCTTCATTTGAGCAAGCATATTCAGTAGCATCTTTTGCAACAGTAAGAATTGTACCTTCAACAGGAGTCATTACGGCTTCATAGGCATGCTTTACGCCTTCTTTAAATGCCCCACCAAACTGTTTAACATCAGCTTCGGCAATTAAGGTAAGCCCCGCTGAAATTCCGTCAAAAAACTGAGAAAGAATAACCCCTGAATTTCCCCTTGCGCTCAAAAGCATTCCTGAAGAAATTGTATTTGCGGCATCAGAAAGATTTTTTATGTCTTCCTTTACGGCATTTTTTCCGCCGGTAATAGTCATCAGCATATTGTCGCCTGTATCACCGTCAGGAATTGGGAATACGTTCAGATTGTTTATTTCCTCTGCATGAATGCCAAGATTCGCTGCACCCATGCGTACCATCTTTGCATATAAAATGCCGTCAACTGTTTTGGATGCCATTTTAGTCTCCTGCTTTCCAGGTAACTTCATTTCCAAATCCCCAAACACCGATTGTGTCTGGACCTACAGAAGCACCTATAATTGGACCAATGTAAACCGTTTCAATTGCACCAGGATTAATTTCTTCTTTTACAAGTGAAGTAAGAAGATTAACTTCTTCGTCAGAACAGTCAGCGTGAGCTATATAAACTGTCTGATCTTTTGCGTTAACAATACTTTCTTTTAACAGATTTACAATTTCCTTGAAAGAACTCTGGCGTCCCTTAACCTTTTTATATGCAACCTGACTTCCTTCAGCGTCTGCAATAAGAATTGGTTTTACGCCCATCAAATTTCCAAAGAAAGCTGCAGAAGCCTTTACTCTTCCCGCACGTTTTAAAGCGTCAAGAGAATGAACTGTAGCGTATTCATGAACAGTTTTTCTGTGGGTAAGAACCCAGTCTCTTACATCTTCAGCGGTTTTGCTTCCGTCAGCACAGAATTTTGCAGCTTCAATAGCAAGCATTCCTTCGCCAATAGTTGCATTTAAAGAATCAATGCAGAAAATTTTATGTTCTGGATATTTTTCAAGCAGATTTTTTGCGACAACATTTCCTGTGTTTACTGAACCAGACTGTTTTAATGCACAACCAATGTAAACAATGTCGTATCCTAATTCCAGATATTTTGTAAATACCGTCTGAAATTCTTCTACAGGCACCTGAGTTGTTGTAATTCTTTCTCCGCTACGAAGAGTTTCGTAAAAATAGTGAACTTCGTTATCGCTCCATCTTAGGTTTGCAGAAGACTGAACTCCTTCGTAAACAGTTTTCATCTGGCAGTAATCAATTCCGTACTTATCCATTAAAGCGCCAGTCAAATCAGAACAAGAATCTGTTAAAATTTTTACTTTATTCATATTTATACCCCTGTAAAAAAGTGGCAGCCCAAAAAGTTTTTTTTAGCAAGACTGCGATTAAGCCTTTTTGTGATTTTTCACAGTTACTAAAAGACATTACATCAGCAAAACTATTAGACAGCCTTATAAAAAATAATTTAAAATTTAATGCAGTTTATTTTATGAGCTGCATAATCCATTTTTTTTCTTTTGAATTGATTTTTCCGTCAACAGCGCAAATAAGCATACAAACTATGATTACGTCCTGCTTCAATTCATCAGAAAAAAGACCAAGAATATCAACCATTTGGTCAACTACATTTTTAAGTTCACTGCCTTCTTTTTTGAAATCCTTAAAAAACTCTTTGACCATACTGTAATCAACAGAATTTCCAAATAATTTTTTTAAGGTTGGAAGAATTAATTCGTATTCT
>CAZXCR010000123.1:0-5799 GCA_964639315.1 uncultured Treponema sp.
TTTTTAACTTTTTAAATACAAAAAACCCCTAAAAAAGATTTCTCTAATTTAGGGGTTTTCTTTACTTATTTCAAAAATTTAAGTTTCTATAAAAACTTATTTCTTTGAAGAAGATTTCTTTGCTGCTGTTTTTTCAGCTTTTGCTTTTTCTGCTGCAGCTGCTGCTTTCTTAGCCATATTGTCTTTGATTACAGCCTGTGCACCTGCAAGACGAGCTGCTGGTACGCGGAATGGAGAACAAGAAACATAGTTAAGACCAAGTTTGTAGCAAAGTTCAATAGAAGCAGGATCTCCACCGTGCTCACCACAAATTCCTAAGTGGAGATTTGGTTTTACAGAGCGTCCTTTTGCTTCTGCAATTTCCATCAAAGCGCCAGGTCCTTCTGGATCAAGTGTTTTGAATGGGTCAGCGTCAAGAATCTTCTGGTCAAGGTAAGAATTGATGAACTTACCATAGTCATCGCGGCTGAAACCGAATGTTGTCTGAGTAAGGTCGTTTGTTCCGAATGAGAAGAAGTCTGCATATTCAGCAATTTTATCAGCTGATACTGCTGCACGAGGGAATTCAATCATTGTTCCAATAAGGAATTTGAGTTCAGTTCCTTCTTTCTTGTTTACAGCGTCAATAACTGCTTCTGCTTGAGAACGGATTTGCTTCAATTCATTTGCAGACATTACGTTAGGAATCATAATTCTAACATCATGAGCAATTCCCTTCTTTTCTGCTTCTGCTGTAGCCAAAGCGATTGCTTCAACCTGCATTTCGTAAATTTCAGGATATGTGATTGCAAGACGGCATCCACGATGTCCGAGCATTGGGTTGTGTTCGTTAAGGTCAGCAAATTTTGCTTTGATAACTTCTGTTGTTGTTCCGAGTTTCTTTGCAAGAGCCTCTGTTTCTGCATCTGTAGAAGCCTGAATAAATTCGTTAAGAGGTGGGTCAAGAAGACGGATTGTTACAGAGCGACCTTCCATAGTTTTGATGATTTCGAAGAAGTCTTTTTTCTGGATAGGAAGAATTTTTGAAAGGTTCTTCTTACGATCTTCTGTGTTTTCAGAAATAATCATTTTCTGGAAAGAAGTAAGTTTTGGTTCGTCAAAGAACATATGTTCTGTGCGGCAAAGACCAATTCCGTTTGCACCGAATTTGAATGCCTGTGGAGCTTCGTTCTGTTCAGCGTTTGCAAGAACTCCGAATCCCTTAACTTTTTTTCCAGAAGCTGTTGTGCGAGTTGATTTTTCGCGGATTTCATCAGCCCAACTGAGGAAGGTTTCGAGATCGCCAGAAACTTTAGCATCTTCTACAGGAATAAGTCCTTCATAAACTTTACCAGTTGATCCATCAATAGAAATGCTATCGCCTTTTTTGAATACTTTTCCACCGATTGTAACTTCATCTTTTCCTGTGAATACAACTGCTGCACAACCACAAACACAAGGTGTTCCCATACCGCGGGCAACAACTGCTGCGTGAGAAGTACGTCCACCAGTAGAAGTTAAGATACCTTCAGAAACATACATTCCTCCAATATCATCAGGAGATGTTTCTTTGCGAACGAGCATAACTTTTTTGCCGGCCTTAGACCATTCCATAGCTTCTTCTGCTGTGAATACAATCTGACCTGCACCTGCTCCAGGAGATGCGTTAAGAGCTTCTGCAATAGGACTTCTTGATTTAAGTTCTTTTGCATTGAACTGTGGGTGTAAAAGCTGATCAAGCTGATCTGGTTTTACGCGAAGAAGAGCCTGTTCTTTTGTGATAAGTTTTTCGCCAACCATATCAACTGCCATTTTAACTGCTGCGGCACCTGTGCGTTTACCGTTGCGGCACTGAAGCATATAAAGCTTTCCTTCCTGAACGGTAAATTCCATATCCTGCATATCATGGTAGTGTTTTTCAAGGCGGTTACGGATTTTTGTGATTTCAGCGAAGATTTTTGGCTGCTGCTTTTCAAGAGCGGAAATATCCATTGGAGTACGGATTCCGGCAACAACGTCTTCTCCCTGAGCATTGATAAGGTATTCTGCCATAAATTTGTTTTCGCCAGTAGAAGGATCACGGCTGAATGCAACTCCTGTTCCAGAAGTGTCACCCATGTTTCCGAATACCATTGCCATAACAGTTACGGCTGTTCCTTTAATAACCTTTTCATCAATGTTGTTGAGTTTGCGGTAAGTAATAGCGCGTGGGTTCATCCAAGAACCAAAAACAGCACCAATTGCGCCCCACAACTGAACTTTTGGATCCTGAGGGAATTCTTCTCCCTTTTCTTTCTTGTACATTGTCTTGTACTTTTTTACGATTTCCTGAAGTTCTTCTGTTGTAAGTTCTGTGTCTTCTTTAATTCCACGATGTGATTTTACTTCGTCAATAATTGCTTCGAAGTTATCATGATCAACACCCATAGCAACATCACCGTACATCTGAATAAAGCGACGGTAAGCATCCCAAGCAAAACGAGGATTGTTTGTTTTTGTAGCAAGACCAATAACTGATTTGTCGTTAAGTCCAAGATTGAGGATTGTATCCATCATTCCAGGCATAGATTCTGCTGCACCAGAGCGAACAGAAACAAGAAGTGGATCTTTTTCATCACCAAGTTTTTTGCCAATTGTTTTTTCAAGTTTTGTAAGATACTTTTCAACTTCTGCATCAAGTCCATCTGGATATTTTCTGCCAAGTTTGTAATATTCCTGACAAACATCGATTGAAATTGTGAATCCAGGTGGAACTGGAAGGCTCAAAGGAGCTCTAGCCATTTCGGCAAGGTTTGCACCTTTACCGCCAAGAATTGGACGCATTGTTTCGTTTCCTTCTGCGTCACCATTACCAAAGAAATAAACATATTTGGTTTTAGCCATTAATGTCCTCCATATATATATACGTAGATTTGAGTATAAACTTAATTATTTACTAGGTCAATTAAGACTTTGTTTGACTGAGGTTTTGTTGCTGAATGCGGTAATGATTTTTACTTTTTACGAAGGATTTTGTTTGGGCGGAAAGAAAATTTAGCCCGGCGTGGAAGGGACGAAGTGTGTTTGACGCAGGCAAACACCAGAGCGATTAGCGGAGCCCTGGAAGGCCGGTCGCAAGAAGAAAAATACGCTCCAGAAAAATAGATTGTAGAAAATTTTTTTCAAATAAAATAAGATGAAGGAATGGAACAGTACAAGAAAGATTTTATTGATTTTATGGTTGAATGCAATGTGCTGAAATTTGGTTCATTTGTGCTTAAAAGTGGGCGGAAATCTCCGTTTTTTATGAATGCGGGGGCTTATGTTACAGGCAGTGAATTGATGAGGCTTGGGGAATTTTATGCTCAGGCAATTCATAGCAATTTTGGTGATGACTTTGATGTTTTGTTTGGACCTGCGTACAAAGGAATTCCGCTTAGTGTGGCAACTGTGATTGCGTATTTGAAACTTTATGGAAAAGAAATAAAATATTGCGCTGATCGTAAGGAAGAAAAAGATCACGGTGCTGACAAGGGAAATTTGCTTGGTTATAAAATTAATGATGGCGACCGAGTTGTGATTATTGAAGATGTTACAACTTCTGGAAAATCGATTGAAGAAACTTACCCAAAGATAAAGGCTCAGGAAACTGTGACTGGCGGAATTAAAATTGTTGGCGAAATTGTGAGTTTGAATCGTATGGAAAAGGCTGCTGATTCTGAAAAATCTGCTTTGGATGTAATTAGCGAAAAATACGGATTTCCTGCAAGAGCGATTGTTAATATGAAAGAAGTTGTTGATTATTTGTATTCGCCTGGAAAAAATGGTGTTATTACAGATGATATAAAAAAATCTTTGGATTCGTATTATATGGAATGGGGCGCAAAATAAATTTTTTTTGTGTTTTTAGGGATTTTCAGAACATAAATGTGGGCATAAAAAAATAAGAATTTTTAATATTTCTTATAGACATAAATTTCTATATTTGATATATTTTTGTGCATTGAAGGACGGTTAGCTCAGCTGGGAGAGCATCTGGTTTACACCCAGAGGGTCGGGAGTTCAATCCTCTCACCGTCCATAAGGCTTTGTGTATGTAAAAGTACATAAAGCCTTTTTTTTTTGCGTTGTGGGGAAATGCTTTTTTTTATAATTTTTAACGGCGAAGTTTTGATTTTGAGCACTGGGGTGCAGGTGGGAGTTCTTGGTTAAGAAATGGATTTTTTATTAACTGAAAATTCTATTATTAACTTGCAGGTGCTGGTATTTATAGACATAACACTAACGAATGTTAGTTAATGTTGTTTGTAGTTTTCTTGTTAAGAAATGGATTTTTGCAGGACTGAGAATTTTGTTGGTAGCAGGCGCAAGTTTGCGGAATTGTTTTGTTGAGAAACTAATTTTTTCTTAACTGAAAATTTCGTTGGTAACTTGAGGGTGATGGTATTTACTTGGAACGCTAACGAATGGTAGTTTGTGTTGCTTGAAGATTTTCTTGTTAAAAAATAAATTTTTGTAGGGATAGAAAATTTTGTTGGTAGCAGTCGCAGAACTTGTGGGATTTCTTGATAAGAAGAAAATTTTTTATTAAAGCGGAAGTTTGTTCGTAACAGCCATAGGGCTTTCAGGACTTTTTGATAAGATTTTTTAATATTAACGAATGTTAGTTAGTGTTTATCTGCAGGATTTTATTGTCGTTGAATAACTAACGGATGGTTTTGTAGATTTATAACGTGTGGGGCTTTTTTTTAGAACGGTAGTTAGTTTTGTAGGTGAAAATACTAACGAATGTTCGTTATTTTTTTTGTAATAGTGAAGTTTTTTTTGAGCTTTTAATGATAAATTCCAAAATAAGTTCAGAATTTATCATTAAAATTTGTCAGCTTCGATTTATGAATTATTTTAGTAAATATTCTACTGTGGTTACTACGCGGACGTTTTTGCGTTCTTCGAGACCTTGAGCAGCGTTTTCAATTGTAAAAAGTCCTTGAGTTGCTTTTTTGATTTTACCGACTTTGCTGTTTGAATCGCGGGCAAATTGTTCTGCGGCTAATCTTGCGTTTTTAGTAGCTTCGGCAATCATTTGTGGTTTTATTTCGTTGAGTTTTGTAAATTCGTAGGAAATATTTCCGTTGTAATCTCGGTTTACTGTAATTCCATTTGAAACTAAATTAAGCGAATCTTCATAAGCTTTTTTTACTGCCTCGATTTTTGATGAGCGCACAAGAATTGTTTGGCTTGCAATGTATGTATAGCGGATTCTTGAAAGATCCATATAAGAATTTAGGGAATTATCTGTGATTGAAGCCGGCTGAATTGTAAAATCACTTTCTTCGAGTCCGCTGCTTTTTAGATAATCTTTTACAGTTTGAGTTTTTGAAATTATGTTTGATTGAAGAGATGATAAATCATTGTCGCCAACTGAAAAACTTAAATTCCAAACTGCAAGATCTGCGTCTACTTCTTGTTCAGCAAGACCGCGAACGCTTACACTTCTTTCTGGTGTAATAATGTTGCATAATCCAAGTGCTATAATGATTGAGGCGATGATTAGCGCAACTGAAATAAAAATAGATGACTTTGAATTTTCCATAAATAACCTCCAAAAGTAGTAGTTATAAATTATAAACCATAAATCATCTTCTTCAAGATTTGTGTTAGATTTTTGACCGAATTTTGATTTTTAATTAGAAAGTTACAAAAATATAGCTAGTCAAGCCTAGCCCCGATCGATGAGTAAAATGTCTTTGGCATTTTACTCATCGAGTTTGTCGCAGCCTTACGTCTGCTTCCCGAGTTTATAGCAAGCTACGCTTGCTTAGCGAGTTTCGCAAGCGAAAC
>CAZXCR010000124.1:0-5789 GCA_964639315.1 uncultured Treponema sp.
CTTTCTACAAGACCTGCTGTTTTTGGATCTGTTACAGCGGTGACTAAAATAGGAATAGTGTCAGTTTTGTTAGCGACTGCCTGAGCTGCTGGAGTTGCAATTGCAAGTACGAGATCGTAGCGGCCAGAAATAAATTTGTCGGCGATTGTAACGCAGTTTGCCTGTTCTCCCTGCGCATTCTGATGGTCGATTGTTATGTTTGTTCCGTCAACAAAACCTGCTTCATTAAGTCCGTCAATAAAGCCTTTGCAAGAAGCGTCAAGAGCTGGATGTTCAACAAGCTGAATAATTCCGATTTTTAGAGTTTTTGTCTTTTGTTTTGTACAAGAAAAACTTACAAGACTAAGACCTGCCAGTGCCAGTGCAAAAATTTGTTTTTTCATAAATTTTCTCCTATAAAAATATTGAAACTTTTTTATTAGATGACCAAAAGTCTTGAAACTAACTTAGGGGATTTTAGTATGATTTTAAGAATTAGTCTATTGTACAAAAATTTTGGGTTAGGGCAGGGAGATAAAATTACTTAGCCAAGCCTAGCCCCCGTTTTGGAGCATAGCATAGTTACCAGTGAAATTTTTCTGTCCAACAAAAATCTGTTGCTTAACAAAAAATCTGCGAGTTTTCGCAAGAAAACTCGGGAAGCAGGCGTAAGCCTGCGACGATTCCTGAAAAAATTTCGGCACGCAAGCGAAGTCTGCGTGGCGCGCTTGAGTAAAAAAAACTCGCTCCAAATAAGTAAAACTTGACTTAAATTTTTTTTTATATGAATATCGAAAAATCAGCTTAAAAAATCAGTTTGGAACGAGGAAATTTTATGAATATCCGCAACAATTACAATCACACAGTTTTTGCCTGCTATCTTGGGTACATAAATCAGGCGCTGGTAAATAATTTTTTGCCTTTGCTTTTTGTGTTTTTTAATAGGAATTTTAATATTCCGTTTTTTAAACTTTCTTTGCTGGTTACAATAAATTTTTGTATTCAGATTATGGTGGATTTTGTTTCGGCAAAATTTGTTGATAAAATCGGCTACAGAAAATGTATTGTGGCGGCGCATATTCTTTCGCTTTTAGGTTTTGTTTCGCTTGCAATTTTACCTTCGCTGATGACAAATAAATTTGCGGCAATCTGCATAAGCGTTATTTTGTATGCACTTGGCGGCGGTTTAGACGAAGTTCTTGTTTCTCCAATTCTTGAAGCCTGTCCGTCAGAAAACAAAGAGGCGGCTATGTCTTTGCTTCATTCCTTTTACTGCTGGGGAAGCGTTGCGGTGGTTCTTTTTTCAACCTTGGCATTTCAAATTTTTGGAATTGAAAATTGGCCGGTGATTGCGCTTTGCTGGGGACTTTTGCCTCTTGTAGCATCAATTTATTTTTGTTTTGTGCCGATTGCGCAGCTTGTTGAAGAAGATAAAAAGATGAGCTTTAAAGAACTTTTTACATCAAAAATATTCTGGCTGCTTATAATTTTGATGATTTGTTCCGGAGCAAGTGAACAGGCGATGAGTCAGTGGACAAGCGCATTTGCCGAAAGTGGACTAAAAATTTCAAAAACTGCCGGCGATATTGCAGGTCCATGCTTTTTTTCGTTACTGATGGGATTTTCGCGCATTCTGCATTCAAAAGTTTCTGCAAAAATAAATATTTACAAGTACCTTACGCTTTGTTGCCTTTTGTGCATTGCAAGTTACTGCATAGCGGTTTTTTCGCCACTGCCGGTTTTGTCGCTCATAGGCTGCGGACTTTGCGGATTCAGCGTGGGCGCTATGTGGCCTGCAAGTTTTTCTTTGGCAGCAGAAAAATGTCCTACTGGCGGAACGGCGCTATTTGCCTTTCTTGCACTTGCCGGTGATATAGGTTGTGCCGGTGGTCCTACGCAGGTTGGCTTTGTGTCGTCAGCTTTTGGCGAAAACTTAAAGTTGGGGCTGATTACAGCGGTCGCTTTTCCGCTCATTATGTGCGTAACGCTCTTCATTTTGAAAAAGCAAAAAAAGTAGACGGTGACTGGGAAATTTTTGGATTTTATTTTGGAGCAAATTTTTTTACGTACAGCGCGCGAGGCGCGTTCTTGTAGAGGATATTTTGTTAGCAAAGAAAATATTACGCTTCAAAAGAAAAAATTTTGTTGGTAACCGCGCGCAAGTCTTGTACAAGTTCCCGGCCTTCCGTGGTTACGGCATTCGCCTTCATTCTTCCGCTTGCGCTCCAGAACGCGCTTCGCGCGCCATTCCAGTCCGGGCTAGGTTTTTCTACAAGAATGGGGGAACATCAGAAAAGTTTTTTTTTGTTAAGAAAAGTCGCAGTTCAAAAGTGGATATTTTCTTAGCAACCCGCGCGCGCAAATTTTCTTTTAACAAGAAAGATATCCTCTACAAGTACGCGCGCGCGTTCTTGTAGAAGATATCTTCTTAACAAAGAAAACAAGCCAAGCTTAGCCCGCTATGGAGGCCCGGAGTTCCGGCGCGCAGCGCAGTTACCAGTGAAATTCTCTGTCCAACAAAAATCTATTACTTAACAAAAAAATCCGCGAATTTTCGCAAGAAAATTCGGGAAGCAACCGTAAGGTTGCGATAGAACAGCGGATTCCTGAAAAAATTCGTTCCGCAGACGAAGCCTGCGGAACGCGCTTGAAGAAGGCAAATTCGCTCCAAATAAATAAAATTTACAACAATCTCGAATTTTGCCTTTTATTTCTTGGCGTAATTGCGCTTGACTTTTAGCGAAGTTGTTATTTCGAGTGCTGTTTGCAAAATTGTGATTTTCGAAATTCGCGCGTAAGGTGGAAGACTGAAATTCACTTTGTTTACAATTTTTTGCACTTCTTTTTGAATCGCGGCGTTGTTAAAGTCGGTTTGGCGGTCAACATTTAAATTTTTGTACAGGTCGTCTGAAGGGTAAATAAGCGCTTCGATTTGAACTTCAGAATTTTTTCCTTCCTTGTATTCTTGAACTGTAATCTGCTGAATGTCGCTGTAAAGCTGGAACGAATCTTCTACTTCTTCTGGGTAAACATTTTTTCCGCCCGAAGTTACAATCAGATTTTTTGCCCGTCCGCAAAGCATAAGATAATGTTCGCTGTCTATCCAACCTAAATCGCCAGTTTTTAAAAATCCGTCAGAATTATACATTGCCGCAGTTTCTTCAGGCATTTTGTAGTAACCTTGCATTACCATTGGTCCTTTTACAACAATTTCGCCTACAAAATTTTTGCCGCTGCCGTATTCGCCGGTTTTTGTGTCTTGTATTCTAACTTCTTCGAAAGGTGAAAAATCTCTTCCTACACTCTGAATTTTAAAATGTTCTATTGGATTCAAAGTTAAAATTGGCGAAGTTTCTGTAAGTCCGTATCCCTGCACAAAATCCAGACCCATTGACTGATACTGCTTAAAAACGCCCTTTGTTAAAGGACCGCCGCCGCTGATTGCAATTCGCAGTGTGTAAATATTTGCCTGTTTAAGAACAGATTTGAATATTTTTTTACCCGGATTTTTTCCTGTCAATTTTTTTATCAAATAAGAAATTTCTCTTAAAAAAGCCATAAGCGCTGCCACAAGAACGCCCTTGCTTCTAATTCCTTTGTTGATTCCGGCAAGAAGTTTGTTGTACAAAAGCGGAACTCCCAGCATAACTGTGATTTTTCCTTCGCGAAGTTCCTTCATCAGTTTTGAAACCGCCATACTTTTTCCAAACACAATTTCAGCGCCTGCTTCAAGCGGACAAACGAAAGCTGCCTGCATTGTGTAAGCGTGATGAATTGGCAGAAGTGCATAAAAAACATCTTGATTGTTGATTGCAAAATTTGTTTGGGCTAAAAATCCGTCGCAAATCAAATTCTTGTGGGAAAGCATAACGCCTTTTGGAGTTCCGGTTGTTCCCGAAGTAAACAAAATTGCTGCAGTGTCATTTTCAGAAACTTTTTCGTTTAGGGCGAATTCTTTTTCTGACTTTAAATTGTAAACGTAATTTTGCGGGACTGAAGGATTTAAAGACTTTATTAAAATCTCTGGAAAATCTTTTGAAATAAATTCCGCTTTTTCATCGTCTACAATAGCAATTTTTGGCGAGCAAGTTTTAATTATATTGTGAACTTCCTTTTCGTGAAGTCCGTTATCCACAGGAATTATGATTGCAGAAGCGTAAAGTGCAGCTAAATATACCAGCGCCCATTCTGGAGAATTTTTTCCGCTTACAAGAATTTTGTCGCCTTTTTTAATTCCCTCCGAAATAAACCAGTTTGCAAGAATTTTTACTTTTTCAAAAACCTGAGAGTAGGTGAGCGTATTTTTTTCTTCATTCGGACCGTCAAAAACTGTAAAATAAGGACGGTTTCCATTGCGTTTTACTTGAATTTCAAGCATTTCCGGAAATGTAGGCCATTCACCGTAAAAATCTTTGTTTCTAAATTCATCAAGATATTTCCATGGCAAATCTTTTGTTTTCACTTTCATCTTTTTCCCCCAGAAAAAATTTCTTTCTTCATATTTTAGAGTCAAGTTTTCCAGTTTTCAATGTTTTTTTTACCGTGATTTTTTATTGTGGGGCAAATTTGGCTTTTCCAGAGAGGACCTTCCGTGAGTAAAATGCCAAAGGCATTTTACTCGTCGAGTTTATAGCAAGCTACGCTTGCTTAGCGAGTTTCGCAAGCGAAACTTGTTAGCAACCTGTTGTTGCGACTCATCCTGAATTTATTTCAGGATCTGTTAAGTAAGAGTGTATTTTTTTTACGAACAGATTCTGAGTCAAGCTCATAATGACAAAATTTCGCGTCCGTGTTACTGACAAAATTCTTTGTTAACAAAGCCACGCCTGTTAACCAGTAGACTTTCTAGTTAACAAAAAAAAATCCTTCTTAACAAAAAGTCCTATCAGTAACCACGCCGCCCATGTTACCAACAAAATTTTCAGTTAACAAAACCGCGGCGGTTAACCAGTAGAATTTCCAGTTAAGAAACCCGCCCGTGTTACTAACAAAATTCTCTGTTTACTAAAGCCGCGTCTGTTAACCAGTAGACTTTCTAGTTAACAAAAAAATCCCATCAGTAACTATCCCCGCGTGTTACTAATAAAATTCCTTGTTTACTAAAAATTTTTTTTCGTAACTCCCACTCGCGCCAGTTACCAATAAAATTTCCTGTCAAATAAAAAATCTATTACTTAACAAAGAATCTTATCAGTAACTCCGTCACCCGTGTTACCAACAAAATTTTCAGTTAACAAAGCCGGCCCTTGTTACTGACAAAATTCTTTGTTAACAAAGCCGCGCCTGTTAATCATTAGAATTTCTAGTTAACAAAAAATCCCTTCTTAACAAAGAATCTTATCAGTAACTCCGTCGCCCGTGTTACCAACAAAATTTTCAGTTAACAAAGCCGGCCCTTGTTACTGACAAAATTCTTTGTTAACAAAGCCTCGTCTGTTAACCATTAGAATTTCTAGTTAACAAAAAATCCTATCAGTAACCCCCGCGCCGCGTACCGTTACTTCTTCGGGCTGAAAATTCTGTAGTTCATCCAAGGGAAAATTGCTTCGTTTTTTTCAAGATGAGTAAGCCATTCTGTGCTAACTGTGTTGCTGGCAAGTGCATCAAAAACCTTTGAAAAATTCAAAATTTCGTTTTTAAATTTCTCTTCAACATAATCAGGAATTTTTGCATCGTGAATCATCATTGGCCATTCACCGCTTTGAGCAAGCAGCACTTCTTTTGCGCCAATATTTAAAAGTCTCGCCTTCAAACTGCTTTCGTTCGGAAAACGCTCTGCAAGATTTATAATTCTGTTTGTTGCCTTTTGA
>CAZXCR010000125.1:0-5773 GCA_964639315.1 uncultured Treponema sp.
CCGCCGTTAAAGCAAGACTTATAAACGCAGTGATTTTTTTTGTTACCAGAAATTTTGTTTTCATATTTTGCCCTTCCGTAATTTTTTATGAATTTAGTTTTGCAAGTTCCGAGCGCACAATTTCAGCAACAGAAGAAGCGGCATTTTCTAAAGGAACAAGCTTTGCTTCTGCTTCGTTTCTGATTTTTACTTCTACGTTTGGAAGATTTTTTTCGCCAACCGTAATTCTTATAGGGAATCCCAGCAAATCCATATCGTTGAATTTTACGCCAGGCCGCTCATCTCTGTCATCAAGAAGAACTTCAATTCCCAACTTTTCAAGCTCTTCGTAAAGTTTATCTGCGGCATCCTTCATAGAATCCTTGTATTTGATAGGAACAATTGCAACCTGATAAGGCGCAACGCTCATAGGCCAAATAATTCCCTTTTCATCGTGGAATCTTTCTATGATTGAAGCAAGAACTCGGTCAACTCCAATTCCGTAGCAGCCCATTGTAGGAACTGCAGCTTTTCCGTTTACATCAAGGTAGGTAACGCCCATGCTCTGAGTGTACTTTTTGCCAAGCTTAAAAATATGACCAAGCTCATTTCCCTTTGTTGTATAGTATTTTCCGTCGCAACCACAAGTACAGCAGCAATCGCCTTCTTTTACAGTTCTTACATCAGCATTTTTCCAGAACTTAAAGTCTCTCTGTGGCTCAACGTGCTTTATGTGGAAACCTTCTTTTCCTGAACCAGCAAAGGCATCGTGCATATCATTTACGCTCAAATCTTGAACAATCGGGCAGTTCAGTTTTACAGGACCTACAAATCCGTGAGGTGCTCCGCTCATTTCGCGAACTTCTTCGTCTTCTGCAAGAACCACTTCGCTTGCTTTAAAAAGACCTGCAAGTTTTGCTTCGTTAACATCCAAATCTCCGCGGATTAAAACGCAAACGTAACTTACCGGATAAAATTCAAAATCGCCTTCCTTAACTTTCTTAAGTTTTTCTACTCCAGCAGTTCCAGTCAAATCAGCACTAGAATTTATTACGCGGTAAATCAGCGCTTTTATAAAACGTTTTGAACTTGTGCCAAAGAATTTTTCCATATCTTCAATAGAAAATACGTTTGGAGTTGCAACTTCTTCAAAAGGCAGGTCAGTTGGCTGCTGTGCATTTCCAGCGTCATCTGTGGCAGGGTCAGCTTTGCAAGAAGCTTTTTCAACATTCGCAGCGTATCCGCACTTAGGACACAAAATTAAAGTATCGTCGCCAATCGGACTTTCCACCATAAATTCTTCAGAACCGCTTCCGCCCATTGTGCCAGTGTCAGCTTTTACAGGAATTACAGTAAGTCCAAGTCTCTTAAAAATTCGCAAATAAGCCTTTGCATAAGCCTGGTAGCTTTCGTCAAGACTTTCATCGTCTGCATTAAGAGTGTAGCCGTCCATCATATTAAATTCGCGGCCTCTCATAACTCCGTAGCGCGGACGTATTTCATCGCGGTATTTTGTATTGATTTGATACATATTGATAGGAAGCTGCTTGTAAGAAGTAAGCCCCGCGCGGCAAATTGCAGTGTAGGCTTCTTCGGCAGTAGGACTTACAACCATATCCTGTTCAGCACGATTTTTTGCCTTAAGCATTTGCGGTCCCATAGTTTCCCAACGTCCGCTTTCCTTCCAAATATCGCCTGGAACAACAACAGTCGGCTTAAATTCCATAGCGCCAGAAGCATTAAGTTCTTCTTTAATAATAGTTTCAAGTTTACGATATGCTCTTAAACCGAGCGGCATATAAGTGTAAAGACCATTTCCAAGTTTACGGATTAAATCAGCCCTCATCATAAGCTGATGGCTTGCAATAATAGCTTCTGCAGGTGCTTCCCGCAGTGTTCTAAAAGGAATTTTTGAAGTTTTCATAATCGTATATTTTAGTAAAAAACAAAGTTCTTAACAATTAGGAGCGTGCAGTAAAAGGGTTTTAAAAGAATTTGGAGCAAATTTTATTACTTGCGGCCGGGCTTGCAGGGTTCCGCTAATCGCTCATTCAAAAACTAAAGTTTTTGAACGCACTTCGTGCGCCCTTCCAGTCCGGGCTAGGTTTTACTTCAAGGACAAAAAATGTTAGGGAAAGAAATTACTGCCAGCTAATTTTTTTTGTTAAGAAATAAATTTTTTATTAACAGAAAATTTTACCAGTAAGTCGCGTGTGGAAAATTCGCAAAACTCGAAGTAAAAATCAGTCTAAATTCATTCCATTTAAAATGTCTCTAAGAGACTTTAATTCTTCCTTTTTAAGAGTAATTCCCTTTCCCATCTTTTCGTGCTGCGGATCCCAAGTGCGAATGTCGTATTTTGGCGCGTATTGTCCCCACGAAACAAAATTCAGTTCCAAGTTCCAACCGCTTTTTTGAGTGGAAATAACACCAATTTTCTCTTCAATCTTGAACGAAAATTCATCAGCCATAAAAAATGCCTCCGTTGTAAAGGTAAGTCGTTTCTAACTATAGAATATATCAAATTTTTTAAAAGTCAAAAATAAAGTGCTTGGTCACCTTTACTGCAAAAATCTGGAAAATCTGCAAAAAAACTTCACTTGAATGTAAATAAAGCATATTGTAAAATGAAAAATATCCCTAAATAAAATTCTGTCGCTTGGCAGGTTTATAGAATGGAGGAAAAATGAAAAAGTTAAAGCAAGCGGCAATTCTTTTTAGCGCGTTTTTTGCGTTTGCGTTTTTTGCATGCAAGTCTACGCCAGAAGAACAGCCTGCGCCGGTAGAAGAAACGGTAGAAACCGAAGAAACCCCTGTTGAAGAAAAAGATTATTCTGAATCAAATAAGTCGCTTTTAGAATCAGTTGAAACCTCAAGACAGTCTGCAATTGACTCAGGTGCCGACAAAAATCTTCAAAATGCGTTTTCTTTAGCAGAAGCAGAATATTTAAGTGTAAAAACCGCCTCGCTCGATTCAAAACAGGATTTGAGCAAAGTGTTAAGTGATTTGAATTTACGCTACGAGGCACTTGAAGAATTTTCAAAGGCAAAATCTTCAAAAGATAGAATCGACAGTTTGAATTTTGCTTCTTACGATCAGGCTTCCTACGATGAAGGAAAAGCTCTCCTTGAAGAATTTTCAAACGCTGATGCACAAAGTCTTTTGAATTTTGGTGGAAATTGGAAGTCAAATGCAAAAAAGTCAAATGAAGATTTTTTAAAGGTACTTGATACAGGATTCCGCACTCTGGGAAAAGCCGAAAGAACTTCAGCATTTACCGCAAAAAAATCTGCAGACGAAGTAAAGGCTTCTGTTTCGCGCAAGGCGGATTACGATAAGGCAGTTGCAGATTTTACTGCCGGAGATTCAAACTACGTAACAAAAAATCCAGAAGCGGCACTTGAAAGTTATACAAAGTCAAAAGAAGCATTTGAAAAACTTTATAACGAAATTTACGAAGTAAGGGCAAAGGCTCTTGCTGCAGTTGAAGAAGCTAAAAAACGAGTTGCTTTAAGCGAAACTACCGCAGAAAGTGCTGACGAAACCGCTCCTTTAGGCGACAAAGAAGTTGAAGGAATTGAATCTGAAGAAACACAGCTTCTTGCAGAAGACGATTTTACACAGGCTGCAAATTCTGTAGTTGAATTGGAAGAAAGTCTTGAAGGCGAGTCTTCTGAAAAAACAGAAAATTCAGAATCAGAAAATACAGTTGTAACTGAAGAAACTGCCGCTGAATCCGCTGAAGTTGAAAATTCTAGTGAAGTGGAAGTTCCCGCAGAAGAAACCCCTGCTGCTGAAGTAGAAACCCCTGCTGAAGTAGAAGAAACTTCTGATGTAGAAGAAGTTTTGCAGGTTTCAGCTGATGAAGCTTCAAGTCAAGATGAAGAAAATTCTCAAAATTCAAACCTGGAGGCTGCAGAATGAAAAAACTTGTTTTAATGCTTTGTATTCTGGGTACTTTAAGTTCTGTGCTGTTTGCTGCAAGTTATACAAATAACACTTATCAAAAACTTGCTAAGGAATATACAAAAAAGGCGGAACGCGCCCTTGATGCCGGAGAATATGCTCTTGCCGAAGAATATGCTGCAAAAGCAAAAGAAAATGCTGATCTTTCAGATTCGTACATAACTTATATGATTGCAAAAGACGGTGCAGATAAAAATATGGCTCTTGCAAAGAATCGCATTGAATTTGTAAAGGGAATTGGTGCTGAGCAGAATTTTCCAATCGCTTTAGATGCTGCTCAAAAACTTTATTCTCAGGCAGAAGAGGCTTATGCAAAGGAAGAATTTGACGGTGCGTCTCTTTTTGCAAAACAGATTATTGACGTTCTTGCAGAAGTTCGCGAAGTAACTCCGCTGCCAAAATATTACATTGTGCGTCCGTGGGCTACTGACCGGGACTGCTTCTGGAATATTTCGGGACGTCCTTATGTTTATAACAATCCGTTCCTCTGGGAAAATCTTTACGAGGCAAATAAATCTTCTTTGCCAAAGCCAGAAAATCCAAACTTAATTCTTCCTGGAATGAAAATGGAAATTCCTTCAATTTCAGGCGAATACAGAGACGGAGTTTACAGTCCAGACGTAAAGTACGAACCTTTTCAGGGAAAATAAAAGTTTTTTTTAGAGACTTTTTATCAACACTGACTTAAAAAATAAAACTGCCGGAATTGCACTTTTTGTAAGAAAAAGACCGGCAGTTTTTTTATTTTATCAAGTGACTTTTACTTACTTGGAGCGAATTTTTTTTTCTGCCACAAATTTTTTTTACGTTTCGGCTGAAAATTTTTTAAGAAACCCGCTTTTCGCGGTTGCGGCTTCGCCTTCATTCTTCCGCTGCGCTTCAGAACGCGCTTCGCGCGTCGCTACAATCGGGGCTAGGTTTTTCTAGCTATATTTTTGTAAATTTCTGACTAAACTCGAAATTCGCTCCAAAACTCTGCACCTAATCCTTAAATTTTTCTTGCCAAATAAAGACAAAGTGCGCTTGCCATAAGAGCGTGCGGGTAGCTAGAGGACCCCATCTTTTTTATAACTTCTGTTTGCGGAATTTCCATAAAATTCAAAAATTCATCAGCATCAAGATTTTGTTTTTCTGAAAAAATAAGGTCTTCTGCCAAAAACACGTGAAGGTGATTTGCAAATAAAGCAGGATTTGGGTTCATTGTGCCAAGATGAGTAAGTTTTCCAGCCTTTGCGCCAGTTTCTTCAAGAAGTTCGCGCTCTGCTCCTTTTTCCGGACTTTCATTTTCTTCAATAACACCGCCCGGAAATTCAATACTGAGTGCTTTTTCTCCGTGCCGCCACTGTTTTACCATCAAAAAATTTTCGTTGTGAACAGGAATTACAATTCCCCAGTCCCGCGCTTCGTTTACAATATAAGTTCCAGAAACGCCGCCTGGACCTTCGCTGAATCTTTCAGTTACTGTAAAAACTGGCGTTTTTAAAATTGATTTTTTTGATTTTTCATTCCAAATAAGATTTTTGTCGTCTTGATTCATTTTTCTTCTCCTGTTTAAGTCATCTGCAACAAAGTGTGCAAAAAAGAACGTGGATAAGTTTATAGAAATATTTTATAATTAAAACGATATTTTTTCTAAAGTTGACTGTGTTTTTTTATAGATTGAGGCAAATTTTATGGCAATAATAGCAATTTCAAGACAAGTAGCTGCTTTGGGTGATGAAATAGCTGGCGCCCTTGCAAAAGAACTTTCATACAAATTTATTGACCGTAAGCAAATTGAAAGGCGCATAGTTGAACTTGGATTTGCACGCGAAAAACTGCCAAAAT
>CAZXCR010000126.1:0-5763 GCA_964639315.1 uncultured Treponema sp.
TGAAAAAGTGCGACAGGCTTTGGGTGCCCAAATTTGCAGTCAGTACAAGAGCGACGACGATGTTTTGCATGTTGTAACTCTTTCGCAGGAACTTACGCAAATGCTGATTGACAAAAAGGTTTCGGTTCCGGGCAAAAAACCTGCTGCTGCATTAAGTCTTACTGAAGGCAGAAAATTTATAAATGCTGTTTCGGGAACTATTGCTGCGGTAGAAAAGCGCGGTTACATTCCTATTATTCTTTGTTATGATGATGCACGTCTTTTGGTAAAATCATCAATCGAAAGAGAATGTCCAGGCGTAGTTGTGCTTTCAAATTCTGAAGTTATGGCAGGCGGTTCAAATTTAAGAATTGAGATTTTAGGTGAAATAAATGAATAGAGAAGAAAAAAATGCTCCTTTAATTCAAAAAGTTAAGGGTGCAACGCGCGATGAATGTATTGAAAAAATAAATTCTCTTTACGGTTCAAATTATGTTCTTGACGGCTATCATACGATTTCAAGTCGCGGATTTTTTGGACTTGGTGCAAAAATTTATGTAGAGCAAAGTTTTCATGTAATTGACAGTTCAAATGATAAATACAGTTCTGTGCGTGAAATTTATGTTCCTAAAGAAAAGACTTCAGCTTCCCCTACAAATTTCCAGAGGACTTCTTTGGGGGCATCTTCTTCTTACGGCAGCAAAACTTCTTCTACCGGCGATTTTTTAAGAAATCAGGCAGAAATGCTTCGCGCCCTTGATCCAAATTCTTCAATTCAGTTTAACCAAGTGAACAAGCAGCTTGAAAAAATTCAATCTCAACTTGAAGGACTTTCTCAAAGTTCAGCTTTGCCTGGTGAACACAAAAATCTTGAAAAAATTAACGATATGCTTGATGAAAACGGCTTCACTCATTCTTACATAAAAATGATGGACGAAAAAATCAAATCAAATTTTACGCTCGAAGAACTTAATGATTTTAATTTGCTTCAAACTAGGGTTGTGGATTGGATTGGCGAAAATATAAAAACTGACCGGAGCGAATTTGTAAAAAGTCCAAAAGTTACAGTTCTTATAGGACCTACTGGAATTGGAAAAACAACTACAGTTGCAAAAATGGCTTCGCAGATTGCTATTGCAGCGAAAAAAAATCCAAACTTAGGAATTTCACCAAAAATTCTTATGATTTCAATCGATTCTATGCGTGTAGGTGCGGTTGACCAGCTTGCAACCTACGCTGAAATTATTCACGCTAAGGTGGAACAGGCAGAAACTTTAGATAAGCTTCAGGAAATTTACGATTACTATGCTGACCGTACTGATTATATTTTTATTGATACTGGCGGTTATAGTCCTAACGATTTGGAAAGCATTGCGCAGTTAAAGCAGCTTCTTGATGTGCGAAATATGAAAAAAAATGTTTACCTTACTGTTGAAGGCGGCGTGAGTGCAAAAAATCTTGAAAATATTATGCGGAACTACGAAGTTTTTAATTTTTCAAGTTTGATTGTTACAAAATGCGACGAAACCTTAAGTTTTGGTAATTTACTTAGTGTTGTGCACGAAAAGGGCAAAAGCATTTCTTTTATTACTGACGGTCAGGAAGTTGTAAATAAAATTGTGAGTGCAAGTCCTTTATTTTTCTTAAAAAATCTTAAGGATTTTAAAATAGACATTAAACATCTTGAAGAAAAATTTGGTGTAAAAAATAATGTAAACTGATTTTTTAGAGATGACCTAAAGTCAGTTTCTTGCAAAAAATAAGCTTAAAAATAAAAATCCTAGGGGAGTTAAAAAAAATGGAAAATCAGGTGAAAGAACTTCGCG
Organism: uncultured Treponema sp.; assembly: GCA_964639315.1. Lineage (GTDB taxonomy): Bacteria > Spirochaetota > Spirochaetia > Treponematales > Treponemataceae > Treponema_D. Next base: position 1,806 of record CAZXCR010000126.1, read on the forward strand.
AAATTATGGGAAGCGGAAAATCTGAAAAATCAGAACATAAAACCAGAATAATTGCAATTACGAGCGGAAAAGGCGGCGTTGGAAAAACAAATATCGCGGTTAATATGGCGATTGCCTATGCTCAGATTGGAAAAAAGGTAATTCTTATAGACGGCGATATGGGAATGGCGAATGTTAATGTTTTGCTGAATGTTGTGCCGCAGTACAATTTGATGCAGGTAATAAATCATCAGAAAACAATGGACGAAATCATACAAAATACTGAGTGTGGAATAAAATTTATTGCCGGAGCAAACGGATTTTCCAGAATCGCGAACCTTACAAAAGACGAACTTGACAGTTTTGCAAAGGAATTTTCTTCGCTTTCTAATGCTGATATAATCATAATCGACACAGGTGCTGGAATTGCAAACAACGTGCTTCAGTTTGTTGCCGCTGCTGACGAGGTTTATGTTGTTACAACCCCAGAGCCTACAGCAATTACAGATGCTTACGGAATTATAAAAATTATTACAACCGAACTTGTTGACCGCCAAATTGATATAAAACTTCTTGTAAACAGAGTTCATTCCGCAGATGAAGGAAAGCGAATTTCTAATCGCATTATTACAATCGTAGGTCAGTTTTTAAATTACAAAGTTGAATATATTGGTTTTGTTTACGACGATCCTGTTGTTCAGGCTTCAGTTTTAAGGCAAAAACCTTTTATGATTGTAAATCCAACTTCAAAACCGGCGGTTTGCTTAAAGCACATTGTTGGAAGAATTGAAAAAACAGATGTTGGAACAAATTCTGGAGTTTCAAACTTCTTAAAAAAATTTCTAGGTGGAAGAAAATAAAGGTCAACTGAATAAAAAATTCAATGAATTTAAAAAATTTTAGTGATGAATTTCAAAAACTTGACGGTGTTAAAATTATGTCTTACTCTAATAGTCTAGGAAGGGGAAAATAGCATGTCTAAGCCAAAAAAAATTATTATATGGGCTGTAACAGGCTTTGTTTTGTCTTTTCTAATCAGCGTTATTTCAACTCACAAATTTGGCGTTTCCTTGCTTAGAGCTTTGATTGTTGGACTTGTTTTTGCACTTATGTCTCTTTTGGTTGATTTTTTAAATAAAAAATATCTTTCAGTTTACGATGAAAATGCTTCATCTGAGCAGCCTTCAACTCAGGATAAGGGACGCGGAAATTTAGTTAATTTTACAGTTAACGATGAAAATTTGACTGAAGATGAAAACGCTCCGTCTTTTTCTGTTTCTATGAATAAGATTCCTCTTGATGATGAAAAAGTTTCTTTGCAAAATTCGACAGATGAAAATCCGCAAGAAAATGATTCTGGAACGCAGACTTCATCTTTTACAAATTCTGCGCCGAGTCAAAATTCTAATAAAACTGATTCTGCTGCAACTCAAGAGCAAAATTCTGAAAGTTCTTTTAGAAGAGTTGAACTTGGAAAAAAAATAGACAGTTCAGATTTTCGTGATAAAATAAATGAAGGAAGTTTTTCGAAAAATTCAGATTCAAATTCAGAAAATTCGAAAAATGATGCAAAAAAAACTTCTGCTGATGTGCAGGAAATTGATTCACTTCCGGATTTTGGAGATGAAACAGAAGATTCTTCTTCGGAAGATGAAAATATTATTAGCATGAGCGACTTTGCAGAGGAAGGAATGGAAACTGCGGATTCGCGCGGAACTAATTCTGCAGACGAGTCTAAGGCAAATAATTTTGATGCAGGAACAATCGCAAGTGCCATAAGAACTATTCTTAAACGGGAAGATTAGTTAAAAATATAAAATAGACTTATAAAAAAGTTATTAGGGGATAAATTTTAAGGGATCAAAATGGAAACTACAGAACTTGATGAAAAAGAAGAAGAGCAGCTTTGGAAAGAATATAAAAAAACAAAATCTCTAGCTTTAAGGGAAAAATTTATTAGGCAGTATATGAATCTTGTAAAATATGTTGCCGGTAAAGTTCATACTGGAATGCCAGATTCTGTTGATTATGATGATTTGGTAAGTTTTGGAAATTTTGGTCTTCTCGATGCAATTGATAAATACGACCCTGATAAAAACGTAAAGTTTAAAACTTATGCTGTTGTACGAATTCGCGGTGCTATTTTTGATGAACTTAGAGAAATGGACTGGGTTCCTCGTTCTGTAAGGCAAAAATCTCGCGAAATGGAAGATGCAGTTTCTCAACTTGAAGCAAAACTTGCTCGTCCTGCTTCTGACCAGGAAATTGCGCAGGAAATGAATGTAAGTATTGATGAATATTACAATCTGCTTAACAAAATCAGCGGAACAAGCATTCTTTCTTTAAATGATGTTTGGTATTCCGGAGATGACAATGATCATGTTTCAATTGGCGACAGCATTGAGTCTCCAAAGAATTTAAATCCTGATGTTATTGTAGAACGTGAGGATATAAAAAGATGCATTATTCAGGCAATAAATGAACTTCCTAAAAATGAAAAAATGGTGATTGTTTTGTACTATCACGAAGATTTAACTTTTAAAGAAATAGGAAAAGTTCTGAACATAAGCGAAAGTCGCGTAAGTCAGCTTCATTCTTCTGCAAATTTGCGGCTTAGAGCAAAACTTACGAGCGTTAGAAAAGGAATTTTTTAGTTCCGTTTGGGGAAGATTACTAGACCCTGACTAAAAAAATTCTGTAAGTGGTCTTAAAATTTTTGTACATTAGGAAAGATTATGGTCAATTTGGAAAAACTTCGGCTTGATATGGAAAAAAAACTCTCTGTAGATAAGGAAATTCATACGGTCGAAGTGCGTGGCGATACTCTTGATGAATGTCTTGAAGATGCTTCGGTTCAGTTGCAGACAAAAGTTTCAAATCTTGAATACGAAGTGCAAACTCGTGGTTACGGCGGAATTTTGGGCCTGATGAAAAAGCCATGGTTTGTAAAAGTCTATGAAAATCCTAACCTTGCAAAAAAAGCAAAAGCTCAACAAGAAGATTCTATTTTAGACAGCGAGGAACTTGCAGAAAATCTTGCACCTGCAAAAAAAGACGGATGTTTTTATATTCATCATTTCGATTCTGGAATATTCGTAAAAATTCTGCTTCCTGAAAATGGCGGCGAAAAAGTAAGCGAAAAAGATCTTTTAAGTGGTGCTCGTCGTCCTAATAATCTTTCTCTTGATGAAAATCTTTTAAAAACTCTTTGCAAAAAAGGTACTGACGGAAAATATGTTGAAGTTGGTTCATATTCGCACGATGTTGTAGACGATGCAATTATGGCAGTTGATGTTTCTAACGACGATATGCAGGCTACCATAACTGTTACTCCTCCAGGTCCGGGCGGTGCTGAAATTACCGAAGATCAAATTTTTACTGCACTTAAAAAACAGGGTGTTGTGGCTGGAATTGAAGATGATAAAATTTCAGCTTTTGTGGATGACCCAGTTTACAATGTGCCTTATGAAGTTGCAGCGGCGGTTTTGCCTGTTGACGGAAGAGATGCTTACATTGCCTATAATTTTGAAACTGACAGAACAAAACTAAAATTAAAAGAAACTGGAAACGGTCAAATTGATTTTAAGGAACTCAATTTGATTCAAAATGTTGTTGCCGGTCAGCCTCTTGCCCAAAAAATGCTGCCTCAGCGTGGAAAGGGCGGAAAAAATATAAAGGGTCGCTATCTTGAGGCAAAAAATGGAAAAGATATAAATATTCTTCTTGGTCAGAATGTAAAACTCGACAGAGATGGCTGTACTGTTATTGCAGAAAAAAATGGCCATGTTATGCTTGTAAATGACAAAATTACAGTTGAAGAAGTTTATGAAGTTTCAGGTGTAAATATTAAGACCGGAAATATTACCTACATGGGAACCGTAATTGTGCGCGGAAACGTAGAAGACGGATTCAGCATAAAAGCCGACGGTAACATAGAAGTTCACGGTTCTGTAGGAAATTGCCATCTGGAAGCTTTGGG
>CAZXCR010000127.1:0-5698 GCA_964639315.1 uncultured Treponema sp.
ATTTCGACTCTCTCAATCGGCGCTTAAATGATTAATTGCAAAAAACTCGAATTTTAACCTATTAACAAAAATTCTGTTGGTAACTCGCGCGCGCGTAATGTAGAAGATTATTTGTTAAGAAATTAATTTTTTTTATTAACAAAAATTCTATCAGTAACTCGCGCAATCGGCCTTAGATGGTTAATCGTAAAATTCGAATTTTAACCTTGCAGATTAAAGATTAAATCTGTTCCGGGGAAACTTCGATTTCCAGGTTGCTCAGCGGAAAACTTGCGCAAATGTGAAGGTAGTTAAATTCTTTGTCGGAAAAGCGCCTTCCGTCATTTTGCTGCGGAATAAAAACGTTTCCACTTAAAAGTTTTGTTCTGCACCAGCCACATTCTCCACTTCGGCAACGGCTTTGGCTTTTTATTTTTGCGCGCTCTAAAGAAACTAAAATACTTTCTTCAGATTTTGCTTCAATCACAGTGTTTTTATTTCCCTGCTTTATACTGATTTTAAAAACTTTGCCTTTTGCATCTTCCGGAAATTCCTTGAACGAAGAAACATTTTTTATTGCTCCTGAAATTTCCTTCCGAATTTTTCTTTGCGGAAGATTCAGTTTTAAAAGTTCCTTGTCTATAAAATCGTACATTCCTTTTGGTCCGCAAACAAAAATTGAAAAATCATCAGCAGTCGCATATTTTTTTATTAAATCCGCAGTAATAAAACCTTTTTCAAAGTTCTCGGAGTTTACATCAGAATTTGAGCCAGAATTTTCATCATCAGTTGAATCAGAACTGGAATCAGCATTTTCATCAGAAAGAACGTGCATAACTTTAACTTTGCGAGTTGCCTTTGTAATTTCGTTCAATTCATCGTAAAAAAGAATGCTTTTTTTGTTCCGGCTACCAAATAAAATTGTAAGATTAAAATTTTCAATTCCGTCACGAATCGCATAAGCCATTGATAAAAACGGTGTAATTCCACTTCCGCCCGCAAGTGCAAGCACATTTTGCCCGTCACGCATCTTTTCGTAAAAAAACTGACCCTGAGGCGAAGACGCTGTAATTTTTGTTCCGGGCTTCCAGTTTTCTAAGAAATAGTTTGCTGCAAAACCGTCAGCATTTTCTGGAGTCTTTTTGATTGTAATTGCAAGCTTTCCTTCAAGCGCAAGTTTTGGCGAAGAACAGATTGAGTAAGGGCGCGAAATATATTCGCCGTTAATTTCGGAATTTACGCAAAGGTACTGTCCGGCGCGAAAGTAAGGAAGTGGATTTTTATTTACATCTTCGAAAATAAAAGTTTTTGCACCGGCATTTTTATGCTCAAGAATTTCTGAAATTTCCAGATTCAAAATATCAGGATGAAGAGTTTTTGCGTTTTCGTTGATTTTAAAAGTTCCGCAAATTTCTTTAGCCTTCGTTTTTTGAATTTTTCTTTCGCGGATTTTTGCCATATTTTTAAATTTAAGCATATCTAAAAGTCCAAAAAGACCAACTTTTACTTTTAAAGCCATTTATTTTCTCCAATAAAAAAGTTTTTATCGCGTTTTTAGAGCTGACCGGAACTCATTTCTTTTAGCGCAATTTTCGCAATCGTCTGACCGGCAATGTAGGTCATATTGTAACCGTCGCCGCGCGGACCTGAAGCGCCAATTGGAAACAAACCTTTTATTTTGTAACTTTGATAATCATTTTTTAACATCATCATACGCGCCATCATTCCGTCCCAATCTTTTGCTTCGTAACCGTAAACGCTTCCTTCCGGAACATTTAAGTAACGCGCAAAAGTCCACGGACTTGCCACAGACATTTCTTCTATGTGATTTGAAATATCAATTCCAGTTTTTTCGCGCAGACTTTCTACGAATTTTGTAGCAAATTTATTTTTAAAATCAAAGTAATTTTCCTGCGAAAGATTTTCCCATTCTTTTGGAGAAGCAAAAGTTGTAAAAGAAACAATGCAAGTTCCCTTAGGAGATGCGTTTGGATTTGCAACGTTGTAGCACAAGAAAATTGAAAAATCATTTTTATAAAAGCCACGCATAATGTTTTTGTATTCTTTTGAAGAATTTGCGCTTTTCATCAAAAAAATGCTGTAGTCTTTTATGCCCAAATTTTCCGCGGATTCATCAAGGCAAAAATACGCCGTAATCATTCTTCCGCCAAAATTCCTGTTCCGCGCTGTGCTAAGTTTTTTTTCGCGTTCTGGAACAAGATTTTTATCAATCATTTTTCCATAAATAATTTCTGGATTAATGTTTGCAAGAACGCAGTTACATTCGAAAATTCCGCAATTTGTTTGCACCGCGTAAATTTTATTGTCTTTAAAAAGAAATTTTTGAGCCTTGCAGTTAAAATAAATTTCGCCGCCAAGTTCGCGAAAGCGTTCAGTCATTTTTACAGAAATTTCGTGCGAAGTGTGCTGCGGAATGTACGCGCCCCGTTCAATATATTTTTGAATCATAGCCGCATAATGAATAAAAGGAAGATGCTTTGTATCTACGCCAAGGTACGGCCAGTAAACGCTCATAATGTCGCGGCATTTTCTAGGCAGACCAATGGCTTTAAAAACTTTTTCTGTAGAATAAGCGCCGGTTTTAAGCATATTTGGAAATTTTTCCATCAAAACTTTACCGCTTGCCTTTCCGTGAGCTTCCGAAACAAAATGAATTCCGTCCAAGATTTCGTCAAGAAGTTCAAAAAGTTCAATCATTTTTTTGCGACTGCCAGGAACATAAAATTCCATCTTATCAATAAAATTTTGAGTACCGCAGGGCATCGTAACGTCCATTGGCGAACCGTCAGAATATTTTGAAACTGCTCGAAAACAGTCCTCAACATTTGCCCATTCAACATTTATGCCATATTCATCAAAAAGTTTTCGCGTACTGCCAGGATTTTCTGCCGGACCCAAATCGCAAAGTTCGTGCAGAGAAGGTTCAATTTCAAAACGACCGCGCCTAAAACTTGTAGCGCAACCTCCAGGCAAATTGTGCTGTTCAAGAATCAAAACTTTTTTTCCACTCAAAGCCATTTGCAAAGCCGCCGAAAGCCCAGCATTTCCAGTCCCAACCACAATAACATCGTATTTAGCCATAGCAGAATTATATAATATTTTTTTCTTTTTTGGAGCAAATTCCACTTCTTCGACCGGCTATTCGTGGCTGCGCTTTTCGCTCCGTTGCTCCGCAATGCCTGGCGGCACCACTACTATCCGGGCTAAGTTTTTTTTCTTAACTGGAAATTCTATCAGTAACTCGCGCGCGTGTAATGTAGAAGTTTTTTTTTAACAAAAAAATTTTATTTCTAGCGGGGAAAAGGTCACAAACTTCCTGCTTGACTGAAAATATTTTTTCAAGAAAAATTGAGCGTATGGAAAATAATCTTCAGGTAAATAAAGCAATCGACTTAACAAACAAACTTATTTCTCTTCTTGACAGTGCGGAAAGTAGTCTTTCAAGTGCGCGCAACTGGGGATTTTTAGATGTTCTTGGAGGCGGACTTTTTACTGATTTAATAAAACATTCAAAACTTAACAAGGCAAGCCAAACTATGCAGGAAGTAAATTATCTTATGCAGGAACTTCAAAATGCACTTGGTTCAATTCAAATGCCACAGGATTATTCAATGAATGTAAGTGGTTTTGAAACCTTTGCAGACTTTTTCTTCGATGGCGCCCTCGTAGATATTTATATGACATCAAAAATAATGAGCAGTTTGAATGAAGTTAAAAACTTAAAATCAAGACTTTACGAATTAAAACGCCGTCTTTCACAAATGTAGTTTGATTTGATGGGAAGTTTTTTTTTGTATACAGATTCCGAACTAAATTCGGAATGGCAGCTATTCTGAACTTGTCGAAACCACTGCATACTGTCGTTTGATTTCGACAAGTTCAATTGGCACTAGGTGTTACAAAAATTTAGTCTTTGAACATTCCAGGCTTAGCTAAAACTTTAGCAAGATTTGGTCGCTTTACTAAATCGCCTTTAAGTCCTTCTTCTCTGGCCTTGTTTACATAATCAGGGCTTTGGAAAGAATACTTAAAGTTTGTATGAACATCATAAGTTCCCTTCATTAAAGCGTAAGCATCTTCTGTCATAACAAGTTCTTCGTCAGTTGGAATAACAAAAATCTTAGTTTTTGAATCATCTGCGTGAATGTAAGTTTCAGCATTTCCAGTAAAACTCCATTCGTTGCGCTGCTGGTCAATTTTAATTCCGTAGTTTTCTAGTCCAGAACAAGCTTTTCCGCGAGTAATAGGACCTCTTTCGCCAACGCCGGCTGTCCAAATAATTGCGTCAACGTGACCAAGTTCTGCCATATACTGACCAATGTATTTTTTAATGCGTAAAGCTTCCATTTCTATAGAAAGCTGACAGAGTTTGTCGCCCTTTGCAGCTTCAATTTCAATGTCGCGGCGGTCAGAAAAACGTCCTGTAATTCCTAAGCATCCGCATTTTTTGTTCAGAGCCTTGTCCATTTCGTCAGCGCTCATTCCGGTTTTTCTCATAATGTAGAAAGGAAGTGCTGGATCTAAGTCGCCACTTCTTGTTCCCATTACAAGTCCTTCAAGCGGAGTTAAGCCCATTGAAGTATCGTAGCAAACTCCATTTTTAACTGCGCACATACTTGAACCGTTTCCAATGTGACAAATAATCAAATTTGTGTCTTTAGGATCTTTTCCAAGAAGAACTGCTGCACGTTTTGCAGTGTACAAAAATGATGTTCCGTGAAAACCGTAGCGGCGGGCAGCATATTTTTCGTACCATTCGCGTGGAATTGCGTACTGGAAAGTTTCTTCAGGCATTGTTTGATGCCAAGCAGTGTCCATAATTGCAGCGTGAGGAATGTTCGGCATAACTTTTTGTGCAGCTTCAATTCCCATAATATTTGCAGGCATATGAAGAGGACCTAAATCAATAACATCACGGAATCCGTTTAAAACTTCTGGTGTAATTAAAACTGATTTAGTGAACTTTTCGCCACCGTGCAAAACTCTGTGACCTACAGCGCCAATTTCGTCCATTGACTTTATAACGCCAACTTTTGGGTCAGTGATTTCTTTAATAATCAGTTCAATTGCTTCTTTGTGAGTAGGACACGGAGATTCGATTACAGTTTTTTCGCCGTTTGCCTTGTGTGTAATTACGGAACCGTCAATTCCAATTCTCTCAACAACACCGTTTGCCATAACAAGTTTGTTGTCCCAATCGTAAACCTGATACTTTGCGGAAGAAGAACCGCAGTTCAAAGTTAAAATTACCATATTTTCCTCGATATAAAAAAAATTGCAAAAAACTTTTTAGTGAGTCTTTAAAAATCATAATTTTCAAAGATTATTTAGTATATTCACATTTTAATCGATTTTCAATCAGCCGGATATTTGATGGATATTTGCTGAATTTGCCGCAACCTTACGGTTACGTATGCCCACATTCGTGGACAACACGAGTTTCGGCAAGCGGAACTCGCAGATTTTGCTCGTTAAGAAATTGATTTTTATGAGACGGGGAATTTTTTTTCTTAACTGGAAATTTCATTAGTAACTCGCGGACTTATCTTGCTAAGAAAGCCTAGCCCCGATAGTTGAGTAAAATGCTTTCAGCATTTTACTCGTCGAGTTTTCTTCGAAAACTCGCGGTCTTCTTGATAAAGCTTATTTTTTAACGCCCAATGTGTGGCTAAGAAAACACAATAGCCGTTCAAAACCG
>CAZXCR010000128.1:0-5632 GCA_964639315.1 uncultured Treponema sp.
AAAGGAACTGCAGGAAAAAAAAGTTTTTGGCAAGGTTACGGCATTTTTAGATGACGACAAAGACTTAATCGGAAGCAAAATTTCTGGAATTCCAGTTTTTGGTCCAATTGATTCTGTGGCAGACGTTTTGAGGGCAAATGCACTTGACGAAGCAATTATTGCAATTCCAAGCGCTTCTACAGAAAGAATCCGGCATATTTTTGATGACTTAAAAAGTGCTGGCTTTATAAACATAAAAATTCTTCCTTCGGTAAGTCAAATTATAGACGGAAAAGCACATCTTATTCAGGCACGCGACATAAATCCGCTTGATATTCTGGGCAGAACTCCAATCACACTGAATTTAAAAGAAAGTCTTTCGTACTTGAAAGGTAAAAGGGTTTTTATAACCGGCGCTGGAGGAAGCATTGGAAGCGAACTTGCACGGCAGCTTCTTTCGGGTGGAGCGGAGAGGCTTTATCTTTTTGGTCACGGGGAAAATTCGATTGTAAATATTTACCGGGAACTTCATCTTTTGCAGAATGAAGGCGTTGGAGAAAAGGCTTCGGTTGTTCCAATTATTGGCGATATGAAAGACAGGGAATACTGCCGCTACATTATTTCAAGAACAAAGGCGAATGTTATTTTTCATTGTGCGGCTTACAAACACGTTCCTATGATGGAAGAAAATCCGGTTGCTTCAATCGAAAATAATTTGTTTGGCACAAAAAATCTTTTAGATGCCTCGCTCGAATTTGGTGTTGAAAAATTCGTTCTTATTTCAACTGATAAGGCTGTAAATCCTGTAAGCGTTTATGGAGCAAGCAAAATGCTCTGTGAAAAACTTGTGTACGAGTACGCAAAAAAAGTTCAGAATCACAATAAAAAACAGTCGTTTATGTTTGTAAGATTTGCAAATGTTCTTGGTTCAAGAGGGTCAATTCTTCCAATCTTTATGGAGCAGATTAAAAATGGCGGCCCGGTTACTGTAACAGACCCTGAAATGGAAAGATATTTTATGACCATTCCTGAAGCCTGCTCTTTAGTTTTGCAAACTGGCGGAGTTGGAAAAAATGGCGAAGCTTATCTGCTTGATATGGGAGAAAGCGTAAAAATTCTTGATCTGGCACGGCAAATTATAAAATTTTCAGGTTACGAGCCGGAAAAAGACATAAAAATTAAATTTATTGGCGCAAGAAGAGGCGAACGGTTAAAAGAACCTTTGTGGCTGGAAGAAGAAAATCCGGTTTCTACAGAATACAAAAAAATTCTTATGATAAAAAATCTTCCTCTAAAAAACACAAATCTTTTTACTTTGCTTGAAGAACTTTACCCAATCTGCTTTTTTACAAAAGAAAAAGAAAATTTGTACCGCAACAAAGAAGAACTTTTAAAAATCCTCTGCAAGAACCTTCCAAGTCTTAATGAATTTTACGAAAACGAAAAAAAATATAACGAAAGAATAAGCATGGATTCAAGTGCTAAGGTGGTTTTATAAATGAATGAAATAAAGGTTCCGTTTTTTAAAGCGTCAATTTCTAAGGAAGAAGAGGACGCGGTTTTAAATGTAATGAGATCCGGCTGGCTTACTACGGGAAAAGAAACTCTTGCTTTTGAAAAGGAATTTGCCAGTAAAATAAATGTTCCCTACGCACTCGCCGTAAATTCAAATACAAGCGGAATGATTTTAGCAATGGAAGCCTGCGGTGTAAAAAAAGGAAAAGCTGTAATCACAACGCCCTACACTTTTGTTTCTACAGCAAGTTCGGCAATTCACCTAGGTGCAGACGTTTATTTTGCTGATATTGAAAAAGACTCTTATTCAATAAATCCTGATGAAGTTGAAAAGATTTTAAAAAGTCCGCGTGGAAAAAATGTAGTTGCAATTGTTCCGGTTCACATTGCGGGAAATGTGTGCAATATGGAAAAAATTTGCGCTCTTGCAAAAAAATACAATGTAAAAATTATAGAAGACTGCGCCCACAGTTTTCCAAGCAAAACTGACTTAGGATACGCCGGTGCAATTGGAGATGTTGGCGTGTTTTCTTTTTACGCAACAAAAACCATTACAACGGCAGAAGGCGGAATGGTTACTACAAAAGACGAAAATCTTGCAAAAAGAATGACGCAGATGAGAATGCACGGAATGGACAGAACCACTTGGGATCGCTACACTTCGCCACGTGCAAGCTGGGAATACGACATTGTTGCGCCAGGATTTAAATTCAACCTGCCAGATATTTTGTCTGCAATGGGAAGAGTTCAACTTTCCAAAGCAGAAGAATTTGATAAAAAACGAAAAGTTCACGTAGCAAAATACAACGAAGCTTTTAAAGATATGGATTTTCTAAAACTTCCGCCAAATTCAAAGGGGAACGCATGGCATCTTTACTTGGTGCGGCTTGATTTAACAAAGCTTGACTGCGACCGCAACACTTTTGCAAAGGAACTTCAGGAAAAAGGACTTGGAATAAGTATGCATTTTATTCCGCTCTTTCATTTTACTTTTTGGAAAAATCTTTATCCTGATTTTACGGCAGATAAATTTCCGTTTGCCCAAGAAAAATATCTTGAAACAATTTCACTTCCTTTGTGGCCAGATATGAGCGAAGAAATGACGGACTATGTAATTCAAACTGTAAAAGAAACCGGAGAAAAACATTATGTCTGCAAAAAATAAAAAGGTTCAAAAGTCGCAAAAAAAAACTGCTGAATCAGAAAGTAAAGAAAAAGAACTTTCTCTCGAAAAAAAAACTGATTCAAAAACTGATTCAAAAAGTCAGGAAAAAAATTCACCTCAGAAAAAAAAGGGAGCAAAACTTTCCTACCAGAACGATTTTTATTCAGATTTGACCTTGCAAAATATGCTCACGGCAAAAATTGTACGCTGCCCAGCACGAAAAGGAATTATAAAATCAGTTTCGCTTCCAGACTTGCCAGACGGATATTTTTTGGTAACCGCGCGCGACATTCCCGGAGCAAACATAATCGACATTGAAGGTTCAAAAGTTTCAATTTTTTGTAACGGCAACATTTCTTATTTAGGCGAACCGATTGGACTTTTAGTTGGCCCAGATTCTGACACAATTGACACTCTTATGAGCGAACTTGTAATTGAAATTGATGAAAAGTCGATTGAAGATTATCTTGATGAAGCAAGAACTGAAGAAGACGAAAATGCTCAGGACGAAAAAACTCAAAGCGAAAACAAAGAAACTTCTTCTAATCCGCAAAAGTCAGGTCAAAAATCAGGTCAAAATTCAGCAAAATCTAAAAAAAACAAAACGCAATCTATTGACGCAGATTTTTTTTCATCAGAACTGGCTTCAAGAAAAATTCTCTGGCAACAACAAAATGCAGATATTGACGAAATCTTTAAAAATTCGCCGGTTCTTGCAGAGCACAGCTATTCATATTCGCTTAACCTTCCAAACAACGGCGAGCCAAACGGAGCTTTGTGTTCCTGGAAAGACGGAATTTTAACAGTTTACACGCCAAGTCAGTGGATTTCAAATTTGCGCTATATGCTTTCTTCTGCGCTTAAAATCGAAAGTTCAGCAATCAACATAAAAAAAACACGAATTTACAATCACGGGTCAAACAGCGTTTGGTACAATTCCGTAATTGCCTGTGAGGTTGCAGCAGCGGCACTAAAAACAAAAAAAGCCGTAAAACTTGTTTACACAAGACAGGAGCAAAATAATTTTATTGATGCACTTCTTCCCATAAACATAAGCCACAAAACCGCCGCCACTGAAGACGGAAAAATTCAGGCTATGAAAGTTAACATTGATGTGGACGCAGGCTTTTTTAATCCCTTTGCAAAAGAAATTCTTGACCGCCTTGTAATTGCAGCTAGTGGAAACATAAAACCAAAGACTCTTGAAATAAACGCTTCAATCCGCACTTCAAACAATCCGGCTTCTTCAATTGACCTTCAAATGGTTGATTCAGCTTCATTTTTCGCACTAGAAAACCAGCTTAACTTCCTTGCAAAAAAATGCAATTTAAGTCCTTCAGAAATCAGACTTATAAATGGAATTTCTGAAAAACAAATAAAATTAAAACGCAGCAAAAAAGACGATTTTCCATTTTTAATCGAAGTAAATAAATTTGAGGAATGTATAAACGCCGCCGCAAAAATCAGCGACTTTAACAGAAAATACGCCTCTTACAATTTTGACGCTGAAAACAGAAATCAATATGACATTTCTTCAGAAAAAGCTGCCATAAGCGAACCTCCTCTTCGCGGAATTGGATTTACATGTGCTTGGAGCGGGAACGCCTTTTTAGGTTCAAGTTTAAATGAATATGACCAGGCAATGGAACTTACCCTCGACGCCGAATCTAATGTAATAATTCACTGTCCGCCAATTTCCCAGTCAATTTTTGAAATTTGGGTAAAAATCATTACAGAAACTTTGGAAATTTCTTCTTCGAAGGTCAAATTAAACAGCGAATTTGAACCGGGCACAGAGCCTCTTCTTCCAGAAAATATTTATTCGAATATTGGAATTATGACAATGCTGCTAAAAAAATGCCTTGTTCAAATAAAAAAATACGGTCAGAGTGCAGAACGACCCTTTGTTGTAAAAAGAAAACTCACTCCGGCTCAAAAAAAAGAATGGAACAGCGAAACTTTTTGTGGCAAACCATTTTATTCCACCTCGTTCGGAGTGGCAGTTTTGGAACTTGAACTTGACGCCTGCACTTACAGAGAAAAAATCAGGTCAATTACGCTTGTGTTAAATGCCGGAAAAGTCATCAATCTAAAAGCGGCAGAAAACTCAATAAAACTTGCAGTTCAAAAAGTTATGGAAAGTCTTGTTGAAGATGAAGTTCTTGAATATCCAAAGTTAAGCATAAATTTTATGCAGAGCGACGAAGATCCTATGCAGGTTTCAGATTTGGTAAAAAAACTGCTTCCTGCCGCTTACACACAGGCTTTAAGTCAGGTTTTAAATTCCAGCATAACTTCGCTACCCCTTCAGTCTGACACAATTTACAATAAATTCGCTGAACAAAAAAATATAGAACTCGAAGAAGAAGATAGCCTCGAATCAGGAGAAAATCAAAATGGTATTTCAAATAACGCTTAACGGAGCGCAAACCGTAATAAATGCAGAACCTTCAGAACCGCTGCTTTTTTATTTAAGGCGACAAAAAATTTTTTCTCCAAAATGCGGCTGCCAAAAAGGAATTTGCGGTAACTGTATGGTTTTGCTGAACGAAGAAAATGTAAATAGTTGCAAAATTCCAGTGGGAATAATACGCGGCGCAGAACTTGAAACTTTAGAACATTTTAAAAGCAATCCAGTTTACGCAGACATTACCGCAGGATTTTCACAGGCAGGAATTCATCTTTGCGGATACTGCAATGCCGGAAAATATTTTACAGCGTACAGCCTCATACGGCGCAAAGTTCGCCCAGAAGTTCCAGAAATTTATGAAGCAATCAAAGGACTTTCTTCTTGCTGCACAGACCGCGATTCCCTTGTAAACGGAATACTTTATGCAATTGCAGAAAATCACAAAAGGAAAAGTCAAAAAAATCAAGGCAAAAACTAAACAAAGAGGAAAAAATGGCAGGCAAATTCAAAACAATTTATTTAGCAAAAAATCTAAATGATGTTTTTTCTCAAATCAACAATAT
>CAZXCR010000129.1:0-5604 GCA_964639315.1 uncultured Treponema sp.
AGATTCTGAAATAAATTCAGAATGACCAGTCTGCAAATCTTGCATTTTATTCACTACACGCCGGGCTAGACTTGGCTGGCTTTAGGCATTAAGAAAACAATTCTTAACAGGTCAAAATTCGAGTTTGTTACAATTAATCATTTAAGCGCCGATTGAGCCTGTCGAAATCAAGCGACTATTACTGATAGAATTTTTTTTCTAGCAAAGAAAATTTTCTTCTTAACAAAAAAAATCCCGACATTACACGCGCGCGCGTTTGTTGCGCGCTTACCAGAAGACTTTTTTTTCGCAGAAAAATTTTATTTGTAACACAGAAGTTTTTCTGCGAGTACCCGTTGCGCGTGGTTACAAAAAGACTTTTTTTTTCGCAGAAAATTTTATTTGTAACACAGAAGTTTTCTGCGAGTACCCGTTGCGCGTGGTTACCACAAGACTGTTTCTGCAAAAAAAATTTGGTTTGTTAAGAAGGGGTTTTTCTGCAAGTACAGCGCGCGCTGGTTACTGATAGAATTCTTCTTGGCAAAGAAAAATTCTTCTTAACGTACAAAGCCAGCCAAGCCTACCCGGACATTAGCGACGCGCCGAAGGCGCGTTCTGGAGCGCAAGCGGAAGAATGAAGGCGAACTGCCGGAATCGCGGAAAGTCGCAACCTGCGGTTGCTTCCCGAGTTTTCTTCGAAAACTCGTAGATTTTTTTCTTAAGGAATATTTTTTGTGAGAACAGGGACTTTTGTCAGTAACAGCCGCAAACTCGCAGATTTTTTTGTTAAGAAAAGAATTTTTTATTAAAGCGAAAATTTTGTCAGTAACACCCAAGCGCACAGCGTGCGCAAGAAAGTCGCAGGCTTGAGAAAAAAAACACGTTCCAATTCAGCCCAAGCGTTTTTTTATGAAGACTTTTCAAACCCCAGAACTTTTCCTAGCGCATTTATAACTTCTGTTCCGTACAAATTATCCTGCGCCTTGAGTTCTGCGTAGGCAGCGGCACTCGACTTTATTTTGTGATAACTTCGCTTGCTTGTAAGAGAAACATAGGATTCTGCAATGCGGATTATTTTTGAAACTTCAGGAATTTCTTCTTTTTCTAGGCCTTCCGGATAACCTGAACCGTCGTAATTTTCGTGGTGAAGAAAAGTTCCGCTTACAAAAATCAACATATATTTTGAGGGAACAAAATTCAAATAATCAACTCCACGCAGAACGTGAGTTTTTAAACCTCTTTTTTCTTCGGCAGTTAAAATTTCACTACGGAAAATACTTTTTTCTATCTGCAAAAATCCCGCATCGTAAACCATTGCCGACAGCAAGTAAACAAAGGAATTCAATTCGCTGGTTTCGAGGCATTTTGCAATTTTGTAAACAAGAAAACTTACTTCTTCAAAGTTGCCCGGACGGTTTGTGTGACAATCAATTTTATAACCGAGTTCCACGCAGGGCTTTACAAGATTACAAAGAAGTTTTTTTTCGGAATCTGGAATTTTTTTGGAATTCATAAGTTCTGTAAGAACATTTACCTGGAAAGTTTCAAGCTTTTTTCTTTGCCTAACGCTTTCTATAATTTTTGTGACAAGGAAAATTACTAAAGTTGCCAAAAAGACGGTTGCAAAAAGGGCAATCACAATTGTGAACATGGTAAATTCAAGTTCATTTTCACTTTTTGAAAACCCAAAATCTTTTACCACAGAAAATAAACTTTCTTCCATAACAAAAAAAATTCTACCATTGAAACTTTGAATTTTCAATTAAATTAGCGTGCTCCCTAAAAATCACTGTTTAATTATGCCAAACTATGCTAAAATTCCGTTATGAAAGTATCTAAAAAAAATCTTCTTATTTGTGCGCTTAGTGCGTTTCTTGTAATTTTTATAATTCTTTTTGCCGTAATAATTTCTGCAAAAAACAAAAAGTCTTCTTCTATAAACATTGCGTTTTATGAAATTTCAGAAAATCTTCAAAATCAGTTTAAAGAAGAACTCGAAAAGAATTTAAGTTCAGTCAGTTTTAATTTTAAAACTCTTGACGGCAAAAAAAATATTCTTGAGCAAATTGATAAAAAAACTGACCTTGTAATTTTGCCTGAAGGAAAGTCTGCGTCAAATTTAATTTCAACTGTGGACAAAAAGAAAAAGTCAAAGTTTGTGCTGGATTCAAGCGTTTTGAGCGGAACCACAATTTCGGTTTTACAAAAAGCTGTTGTAAATGAAGATTTAACGGTTTCTCTTTTGCCGCTTTTAATTGACGGAGAAATGATTTTTGTAAATTCAAAAAATGTCGCTAAGGAAAAAATCACCAATTTTGAATCCATCGTTCAGATTGCAAATTTTGCTGAGCGGAAAAAAAGTTCTGAAAGTTTTCCAATTGCATTTTCTGCGGCAGACAGCGTTCAGTTTTTAAATCTTATTTCTTCGCTTACAGAATGTCTTGAAAATAAAGAGGCAGTTTTGAAGGCTTCAAAAATGATTGTGGAAAGCAACGGAAACTATGATTTTAATTCTCTTTGTTCAAAAGACGATGCGCCACTTTACGAAGCTTCGCACACAATTTCAAACTGGTACAAAAGAGGCTTAATTACAAGCGAAACTTTTAAAATGCAAAAAAATGCTGTTCACAATCTGATGGAAATGAAAGAAACTTCTGTGGTTTTTGAAAGTCTTTCGGATTACAGAACGCTTCCTTATCAAACTGCAAAAAATTTTGAAACCATTCCAGAATTTACTAAGCAAAGAGAAATTTATTTTCCTACAAGAAAAGAGGTTTCGCAAAGAAGCGTTGTTTGCAATCTTGTAAGCCTTGTTCCGCTTTCTGGCAAGGAAGAGTCAATTCTTGTGGCAAAAGAACTTGTTTCTACAAGGGCGCAGGAATTTTTAGCACGCGCTTCTGGACTCGCTCCAGTTTTGGCTCAGTGTAAAACGCCAGATGTTCAGTCAGGAGATCTTCGATTTTGGGTAGCGTCCTCGAGCGCACCTTTAACTTCTTTGGCTTACAGCGCATTTGAAACTTCTGTGGAAAGAGAAAATTTTTCAAGTCAACTTATTGAATACATTAAAAACAATTTTTAAAAGTCAGATTTTAAAGTAGCGGAGAAAAATAATGGAAGCGCAAATTCTTTTGTGGATTCAAAATACTCTTAGAAATCCAGTTCTTGACGCAATTATGAAATTTATTACTTCACTTGGCGACGGTGGAATTCTTTGGATAGCGGCAACTGTAGTTCTTTTGATTGTGCCTAAAACCAGAAAAACAGGGCTTTTGTGCCTAATTTCGCTTTTACTGACTTTTTTAATAAACAATCTTGCACTAAAAAATTTGGTAAACCGAACGCGACCTTACGTTGCAATTGAAGGACTTGTGCCAATTACAAAACTTCCAGGCGATGCGTCTTTTCCAAGCGGACACACAGCAATTTCTTTTAGCGTAGCAATGGTTATGCTTCTTACGATGAAAAAACGCTGGGGAATTCCGGCAGTTATTTTAGCAAGTCTGATTGCCATTTCCAGACCTTATGTGGGCGTTCACTACCCAAGCGATGTTCTTGCAGGATTTATAGTTTCTACGCTGATAGCAGTTTGTACAGTTTACACAGCAAAATTTATTGACAAAAAGCTCGCTGCAAAAAAAGTGAAGTTAACTGAAAATTCGAGTTCTTGTAATTAATCTGTCAAAATTCGAATTTTTTGCAAGTTTTATTTATTTGAAGCAAATTTTTTTTCCTGCCAAAAATTTTTGTTCGTTCCGGCTGTAATCTTTTTCAAGAATCCGGCTA
Source organism: uncultured Treponema sp. (assembly GCA_964639315.1). Lineage (GTDB taxonomy): Bacteria > Spirochaetota > Spirochaetia > Treponematales > Treponemataceae > Treponema_D. Next base: position 3,763 of record CAZXCR010000129.1, read on the forward strand.
TTCGCGGCTTCCGCTATTCGCTCCGTTGCTTCGCAATGCCTTACGGCACCGCTACTATCCGGGCTAGGTATTCTTAGCTAAACGCTGAACGTTAAGAAAATAAATTCTTATCAAACAGACTGAGAGTTTTGGATAAAGTGCATTTTTGAAAAGACTTAGCCGGGATTGTAAGGGGCGCATAAGCGCGTGCGGAAAAGTGAGCGGTAACTAAAAAATTTTTTTTGTAAGCTGAACTGATTTTTTGTAAAACCGCAAAATGTTTTGTAAAAAAAAGCACCGGAGCGAAAGCGGAGCCCTGAAAAGCCCGTTTTGTAAAAAAGCATTTTCTTTGCAAAGTTTTTATTTGTGATGAAGAAAAATTCGCTCCAAAATATTTAAAATAAAAAAAAGCCGCAAAACAGAATCGAACTGTTGACCTCTTCATTACGAGGGAAGTGCTCTACCAACTGAGCTATTGCGGCAACGTGCCCCTACTATACTAAAAAAAAATTATTTGCTCAACTCAATAATTTTAGAAATAATTTCTTCCTGCACCGGAACAATTTTTTTGATAAGCGCAAGAGAATTTTGGGTGTCGCCCGCACGCAACAGGTCAACAAGCTTTGTGTACGGAATGTAAAGCCGGTTTAGAGACAAATTTCCCATCATTCCCTTAAGGGTGTGCGCTTTTTCGACCGCAGTTTTTAGATTACCGCTTTCAATGTACGCAAGAACTTCCATATCGTCTTCTTTGTTTCCGCCAAATCGCGAAGGATAAACGGAAGATGGCAGCATTTTTATCATTTTTTCCAGAAGCGCGCTGTTACCCATAAAACGCTCTATTGCATCGTCAATGTTAAAGCCAAGACTTTTTACTTCTTCAAGAAATTCCATTTTTACCTCCTGCAAAAAGTCAGCAAAAGCTTCAGTTTTCAATTTGACTTTTTACTAGATGACTTAATTTTACATCATCAAAATGCCAATAACAAGAAAAAATAGCAGGGCTGTGCGGCACGGCGGTTTTCGTAACAGGGCGTTTTCTTTTTGCAGAAAATTTGTTTGTTAAGCAGAAAATTTTCTGTGAACACGCGCTGCGGATTACTGATGGGATTTTCTGTCTGGTAAAAAATTTTTTGGTAGGTCAAAATTCGAGTTTTTGCAATTTTTACTTACTTGGAGCGAATTTGTTTTATTTACAGCGGGCGCGTAATGTCGTAGAGATTTTCTTAGCAAACAAAAATTTCAATTCAAAAGAAAATGCCTTGTTAGTAACCGTGCCCGCAGATTTTTTTACGTTCCGGCAGTAAATTTTTTTAGGAATCCGCTGTTCCGGCCTTCGCTAGTCGCTCATTCCGGCGCTTTGCGCCGGAACTCCGGGCCTCCATAGCGGGCTAGGCTTTTTCACCTTTTTTGTAAATTTTATTAAAACTCGAAATTCGACCTAGTAACAAAAAAGTCCTCGACATTACACGCGCGCCAGTTACCAATAAAATTTCCTGCCTAACAGAAAAATCAATTTCTTAACAAAAAATCTCCGACATTACGCGCGACGGTTACCAATAAAATTCCCTGTCTAACAGAAAAATCAATTTCTTAACAAAAAAATCTTCGACATTACACGCGCGCCGGTTACCAACAAAATTTTCTGCCTAACAAAAATTCTTTTCTTAACAAAAAAAATCCTCTCCTCACCTTTACTTCTCTTCCACAACAATGCAGTCAATGTCGGGGGCGTAGTAAGAATCATTTGAAATTTTTATTTGATTCTGACCCTTTTTCAGTTTGATTTTTGTACTTACGGTTTTTACATTCGTCCAGTTTCCACCGCTTGGGAAGGCAACATTTATTCTTGTTTTGCCATTT
>CAZXCR010000130.1:0-5600 GCA_964639315.1 uncultured Treponema sp.
CGTCAGTTAATTTCGCTTGGTGCTGAAAAAGTAATAATCGGTTCTGCAGCGTGGAATTCAAATCGCAAGTCAGAAAGCGACCCTATTCTAAACGAAGATTTCCTTAAGGAACTTTGCAGTGCAATCGGAAAACAGCGCGTAATTGTCAGTGTAGATTCAATCAACGGAAAAATCGCTGTAAAAGGCTGGGAAGAAACCGTAAACATAAGTTTAATTGAAGGCGCAAAAGAAGCTGAAAAATATGCAAGTGAACTTTTGTTTACCTGCGTAGAAAAAGAAGGCTGTATGCAAGGCACAGATATGAGTCTGGTAAAATCTTTGCGTAATGCCGTAAAATGTCGCGTAGTTGCTGCTGGCGGAGTAAACAGTCTTGAGCAGATTACTGAACTTGAAAAAATGGGCTGCGACGTTCAGCTTGGAATGGCACTTTACACTGGAGCCGTAAATTTAAAAGACAGTTTTATCAACTGCCTCGACTTTGAAAAAACCGCCGGAATGATTCCTGTAATTGCACAGAGCGTAAATGGCGAAGTTTTAATGCTTGGCTATTCAAACAAAGAAGCTCTTGAAAAAACTTTTGATACTGGAAAACTTACTTTCTTTAGCCGTACCCGCAATGTTCTTTGGACAAAGGGCGAAACCAGCGGACATTATTTGGAACTTGTAAAAATGAGGGCTGACTGCGACCGCGACACAATTCTTGCCACAGTTATTCCGCACGGAGGAGTTTGCCACACAGGAAGTTTTACCTGTTTTACGTCAGAAGCAGATGAAAAATCTTCAATGGAGCGACTTTATTCAGTTATTGCAGAACGTTTTGCAAATCCAAAACCCGGAAGTTACACCGCCACTTTGAATGACAAAAGAGTGCGTGAAAAAATCATGGAAGAAGCCGAAGAATTAACCGATGAAGCCGAATCAAAAGAAGACTTTATTTGGGAAACCGCAGATCTTCTGTATTTCGTAAGCGTTTTAATGTACAAAGAAGGAATCACCTGGCAGGACGTTTACAACGAACTCGACAAACGCCACAAAGAAAAATAATTCGCTATTGGACAGAAAATTTCATTGGTAACTTGCGAGCGTGTAATGTAGAAGATATTTTCTTAACAAAAAATTCTATCAGTAACTCGCGCGCGTGGTTACTAATGAAATTTTTGTTAAGTAATAGATTTTTTCTTAACTGAAAATGCTATCAGTAACCCGTGCAAAGTGAAACAAAAAATTCCGCTAGTTGACCACATCGAAACCACCACTACTGCTGTCTCTTTCATGCAAGAACGCTAATTTTCAGAAACTATTGGAAGTTAAGATTTTTTATGCTAAGATTGCGCCTATGATAGAGATTTTAAATGCAAATCAAATAGAAGAAAGTTTTTTTTGCGGCCGCGATTTTGGCTCCAGCATAGACACTGTACGCGAAGTTTTAAAAGACGTTCAGAAACGCAAAGACAGTGCCCTTCACGAATACACTTCAAAATTTGATATGTGCGATCCTGAATCTTTTGAAATTCCACTTGATGAACTAAAAAATGCAGCTCAAAAAATGGAAAAAGAAAATCCAGAACTTTACAATTCGCTTTGTTTGTCGCACGAACTTGCTCTAAAATTTGCCTTAAAACAAAAAGAATCCTTCAATGACTTTGAAACAGAACTTACCCCCGGAATTTTTACAGGGCAAAAAAATATTCCAGTTGAAAAAGCAGGCGTTTATGTTCCTGCCGGGCGTTTTCCGCTTGTTTCCACAGTTGTAATGACTGTAACTCCAGCGGTTGCTGCCGGTGTTAAGGAAATAATTTTGTGTACTCCGCCTCGCGTTCATCCAAAAAATAAAGACGCAAAAAAAATTCTTCCGTATGCTGACGAAAATATTATGGCTGCAGCGTATATTTGTGGCGTAACAAAGGCTTTTGCATGCGGTGGTGCTCAGGCAATTGGAGCTATGGCTTTTGGTACAGAATCAGTTCCTAAAGTTGACGTAATTGTTGGTCCGGGAAATAAATTCGTTGCAGAAGCAAAAAAACTTGTTTACGGAACTGTTGGAATCGATATGGTTGCAGGTCCTACAGAAGTGTTTATAATTGCTGATTCAAGTGCAAATCCACAGTGGGTTGCGGCCGATCTTTTAGCTCAAGCAGAACACGATGTTGTTGCCCAGCCAGTTTTAGCAACTCCAGACAAAACTTTGGCTAATCTTGTAGCTCTTGAAATCGAAAAACAGCTTGAAAATCTTTCTACAAAAGAAACTGCGGCCGCAAGCATTAAAAACTGCGGAAAAATCATCATTACAGAAAGTCTTGAACAGGCTGCAGAAATTGCAAATCGTAAGGCACCGGAACATTTGGAACTTGCAATGGAAGCTGGCAGTGAACGCGATAGAATTCAAAGTCTTGTGCATAACTATGGTTCACTTTTTATAGGTCACGGTTCAGCGGAAGTTTTTGGCGATTATGCTGCAGGACTAAACCACACGCTCCCAACTTCTGGAAGTGCCCGTTTTACTGGCGGACTTTCGGTACGCGTTTTCTTAAAAACTGTAACTACGCTGCGTACACAAGAAGGCAAGTCTGGAACAATTGCAAGTGCAAAGGCTGCTGCTTGTTTAGGAGACGCTGAAGGTCTTGCAGGACACGCTTATGCTGCACGCTTAAGACTTGGTGAAAAATAAAAAACTGCGCTTTATACGGAGAAAAATATGAGAATCTGTAAATTAGGTGAAGAAGTTCTTCGCACAAAATGTGAAGAGGTTAAACCAGAAGAAATAAATGATGATTTGCGCTCTACTTTAAACGAAATGTTTGAAACGATGATTAGTGCAAACGGTGTAGGACTTGCGGCTCCTCAAGTGGGAATTTCAAAAAGATTTTTTGTAATTATTGCAGACGATGATGTTAGAAGAGTTTTTATAAATCCAGTAATTACAAAAACTTCATCAGAACTTACTCCTTACGAAGAAGGTTGTCTTTCTATTCCAGGATATTCTGAAGAAATAATTCGTCCAGCAAAAATCAGTGTAAGTGCCCTTGATGAAAACGGAAAGCGATTTTTACTTGAGGATATTGACGGACTTTTAGCTCGTTGTGTTCAGCACGAATACGATCATTTAGACGGAATTATGTATATTGACCGTGGCGACAAGGATTTTAAAGAAAAAACAATCGAACAGTTTAAAAAAAGACTTGAACGTGCGGCTCAAAAAGAAAAGGCCCGTGCAGCAAAAAAAGCAAGCATCGCGGCAAAAATTGCAGCAAAAAAGGCAAAAAACAGCTGATGTTAAGAGTTATTTACGGAGGAAGTCCGGCTGCTTCTGCAAAAGCATTAGATTTAATTCTCATAGACAGCGCAATGTCGCAGCAAATTCCGGAAGAAGCTTATAAAATTGTTGGAGTTTTAACAAATCCGCCGTCTGCTCAGGGGCGGCACCGCGATTTAATTCCAACAGAAGTTGAACAGTCGGTAAGAATTTGGAATAAGGCGCGCGGAGATGATATTAAAATTTTTACTCCGGAACATATTAAGCAATCTGAACGAGAAGAACTTGCTGCCCTAGAACCAGATATTTTTGTGTGCTTTGCTTACGGTCACATTTTGGGACCTAAATTCTTTTCGCTTTTTAAGTATGGCGGAATAAACCTGCATCCTTCACTTTTACCAAAGTACCGTGGAGCAACTCCTGTAAATGCAGCAATTTTAAATTGCGATGAAGAAACTGGATTTTCTGTGCAAAAAATGGCTCTTGGAATTGATGAAGGTGATATTTTAACGCAAGAAGTGCGGCATCTTACTGGAACAGAAACTGCAGAAAGTCTTTTAAAAGAGTGTTCGCTTTACGGGGCAACTTCAATCACAAGTATTTTAAGAAATTTGAGTAAAACAGGAAGTTTGGCGCCTTCAGTTCCGCAACAGGGCGAGCCTTCGTACTGCACAATAATTAAAAAAGAAGACGGAAAAATCAACTGGAACAACAGTGCTGAAAAAATTGATGCGCAGATTAGAGCGTATACTCCGTGGCCAGGCTGCTTTGCTTTTCAAAATGGAGTGCAACTTAAAATTATAAAAGCTCGTGCTGCATCAAAAGTTGCAATTCAAGATCCAAGCGTGCCAAAAAATACATCAGCGGTTCCTGGAACTGTTCTTGAATACAACAAGCAACGCGGAATTTTAATTCAAACCGGAGATGGAATTCTTATTGCAACTGAACTTCAGTGGCAGGCAAAAAAGCCAATGGATTACAAATCTTTTATGAACGGAACTCGAAATTTTATAGGAACCGTTCTTGAATAATCAAATTTCCTGCAAAATTTACTGACTAAATTCCATGAAAAAAATAGAAACGGTCAAAATGGGAGAAAATATGAGCAAAAAAAATAAAGATGAACTTAAAAATGATGAATTAAATCTTGAAATGCAAAAAGATAATTCTGTTGAAAAAGATAAAAATTCTCTGGAAAAATCTGAAACCTCTTCAAAAGCAAAGGGTAAATTTCTTGACGTGCTAAAAAAGTGCAGGGTAAATTTCCAGACTCAAATAGAAAATATGAAGGGAAGCGGGGCTTCTTTAGTTTGGACTGTAATTTTAACTTTTGCAGTAATGGTAGTAATTTGCCTTTTAGTTTTCTTTGCGAGTGTACAGGGTGCAGAAAAAGTTATGGTTCCGAACGTTGTAGGCAAAACTCTTACAAACGCACTTTTAGAAATGCAGGAAAAGGAACTTTATCCAAAAATTCAGCTGCGTTATTCTGATGAAATTGGCGATGCAGGAACAATAATTGAGCAGAATCCAGTTGCGGGAGAAATTGTAAAGGCTTATCGCAGAGTAACTTTGACTGTTAGCCGCGGAATTGCTCTTGATGAAATTGGTGACTACGTAGGGCAGAATTTTGATGAAGTTTCGCACGTTCTTAATGAGGAATTCAACAATGAATTTTCTATGGTTAAGCTTGCAAATGCTTCATTTATAGCAGACAAGGCAGAAAAGGGCACAATTCTTATGCAGTTTCCAGAGGCGGGAACTGGAGTTTTTGAACCGCTTACGCTTTATTTGATTGTTTCAAACGGAAATGAAGTGCCACTCGAAACTGTTCCTGACCTTACGGGGCTTTCAATTCGGGCAGTTCTGGCAAAAATGTCGCACACAAATCTTACCTTCAATTTTAATTCAGTAAAGGCAGAAAGCGAAAAAAAGTCGAATACTGTTGTTTCGATGGAAAATGCAAATGAAGAAATTCCAGCTTTTTCAAGGGTGAATGTAAATATTGCACTTGCAGAGCAAAAGTCTGAAAACGAAAATGTGCAGGGAATTTTAACCTACAATCTTCCTGAATATCCTGTTCCTGTTTCAGTTGAATTAAAGTCAGTTGATGAGGAAGGAAAATCAGTAAGTCTTGTAAGATTCAATCATCCGGGAGATGAAATTTCAATTCCTTACGACGTAAAACGCGGTTCAACTTTAAGACTTTTTGTTCTTGATGAAAAAATTTACGAAGAACTTGTGCAATAGTTTTTATCTGCAAGTTTTACTTACTTGGAGCGAATTTGCCGCAACCGTAAGCTTGCGACTTTCCGCGGTTACGTACGCACTTCGTGCTATCTTCATTCTT
>CAZXCR010000131.1:0-5547 GCA_964639315.1 uncultured Treponema sp.
TTCAGCTTTTACAAACAAAAATAAAATCCAAAATTTTTATTCTTGTAAGTAAAAGTCATCTTTAAAGTCTAAAAATTACAGATATCTTATAAAAATAACTGCGGTTGAAATAATAACTACAATCAGTGTTGCAGGTGCGCATTTTTTACAGTATTCGCCCCAGCCAACTGGATGTCCTGCTTTTGCCGCAACTGAAGTTCCCACAACATTTGCGCTTGCTCCAATTGGGGTTGCGCTTCCACCAATATCTGTTCCCATAGAAAGTGCCCAAGCCATTGGAGGCAAAGGAACGCCGGTGGTTGCTGTAAGAGATTCCAGAATAGGAATCATTGTGGCTGCAAAAGGAATGTTGTCTATAAAAGCAGATGCAATTGCAGAAATCCAAATGATAATTCCAACCATAAGGTAAACATTTCCGTTGCTGATTTTGCTTATAAACTTTGCAATAAGTGCAAGAATTCCTGTTTGCTCAAGTCCGCCTACAACAACAAAAAGTCCTATAAAGAAGACCAAAGTTTTCCAGTCAAGCTTTTTTACAATTTCAGGAATGTGGCGCGGAGCTGTTAAAATTGTTACAACTGCAATAAAAAGTCCAATTGTGGCAACTGTAAGTCCTGTCATTGCGTGAGTTACAAGAAGAACAATAGCGCAAGCAAAAATAATGCAGCTTATTACGAAACCGCGTTTGTCTGTAATTGCGCTTTCTGGTGAAGGAAATTTTGAAGTATCAACATCTTTTCCGCATTCAGAATATTCTTTGTGGCAAATAAGATAAAAATACAAAACAGTAAATACGAGTGCAACCAAAGCAATAACGCCTGTATTTGTAATAAAGTCAGCAAAAGAAAGACCGAACGAAGTACCAATAATGATGTTTGGCGGATCACCGCACATTGTTGCAGAACCGCCTAAATTTGCGCAGAAAATTTCCGCAAGAATCATTGAAACTGGATTGAATTTCAAAAGCTGGCTTAATTCAACTGTAACTGCCGCAAGAAAAAGAATTACTGTAATTGAATCAATGAACATTGCCAGGAAAGTTGACATAAGCATAAAGGTTATAAAAATTGGAATAACCTTGTAATGAACCATTTTTGCCAGACGCATACAAAGCCATCTGAAAAAGCCAACGCGAGCCATACCTTCAACCATAATCATCATTCCGGCAATAAAAATAATTGTGGCCCAGTTAATTCCGCTTGAACTTTCTGAACTTTCGCCTGCCGAGTACCAAAAACCCAACGTAAAAATATTACGCAAATTCAGAGTTTCCCAAGCTGCGTCCCAACTGTGTAAACCCAGTCCAAATACAAGAATCAATGTAAGGGCAGCGCAGATTAATGTAACCCACTGTCTTTCAATAACTTCTGTAATTACGGCAATGAACATTATCAAAAAGATAGCGACCGCCAAAATTTGAGCTAAAAGCATTTTTCCCTCTCTAATATAGAAAAATTTATTTCATTTAGTTGCTGAGTATAATAGTGTTTATTTTTCTCTTCTTCAATTAACGAAATTGTAATTTTAAGTTAATAAATTTGTGTTATTTTTTATTTTTTTGGAGCAAATTCTTTTTATCCAGCGCGCATAGCAGGCTTCGCCTGCTTACCGAAATTTTTTTAGAAAACCGGCCAACCGCGGTTCCGGCAGTTTGCCTCCATTCTTCCGCTTTCGCTCCAGAACGCGCCTTCGGCGCGCCGCTAATGTCCGGGCTAGGCTTTATTAGTCAAATATCGTGCGTTAAGAAAATAAATTCCTTGTTAGACAAAAAATTCTCTTAGTAACTCGGGCGTAGAAAAATATAAGACCCAGTGGTTAAGTCTGTCGAAACTACCAGATACTAAAGAATGCTTGATTTCGACAAGTTCAATCGGCGCAAGTCTTTTTGATAAGAATTTATTTCTTAACAAAAAAATCTGCGAGTTTTCGCAAGAAAACTCGGGAAGCAGGCGTAAGCCTACGGCAAATTCGCTCCAGAAAAAAACATTGCAGAATACTTTTTGAAATTTTTTTTTGTTTGTATAATCAACTTTATGGAAAATAAAAAATTGAATGTAAAGCTTGTGGCACTTGATTTAGACGACACTCTTTTAACCGACAGTCGCGATATTGCTGAAAACACAGTTGAGGCTCTTAGAAAATGCGTGGAAAACAAAATTTACGTAGTTTTGTGTTCGGGACGTGCCGAAGAAGGAATTTTGCCTTATGTGCGAAAACTGAATATTGCCGGCAGCGAATACGGTAAATTTTTAATTGCAATTAACGGCTGTTCAATTTTTGATTTGCATTCACGTACTCAAATTTTCAGTCAAAATGTAAGTGGCAAGATTTTAATTCACGCAGATGACGAAGCGGAAAAATTGGGGCTTCATTCCGAAGTTTATGCTCCAGACACGGCATTTTACGCTGTTGAAGATAAGTGGACTAAACTTGATGTGGATTTGTGTCATTTAAAAGGCGTTGTAGTTCCAGACTATAAAAAGTTTTTGAACAAAGGCTTTCCTAAAATGCTGATTCCCGGTGAACCAGAAAAACTTGTTGGACTACAAGAAAAACTAAAAAATGATTTTGGCAGTGAGGCGGTAATTTTTACTAGCAAACCTTTCTTTCTTGAAATTCTTCCACCAAACTGCGGTAAGGGCGAAGCAATTGAATGGCTTGCAAATCATATTGGAATTGGAATTCAAGAATGTATGTGTTTTGGCGACAGTATGAATGACGAAAGTATGATTGCAAAGTGCGGATTTGGTGTGGCTATGAAAAACGGTTTAGATTACATAAAAAATATTGCAGACTACGTAACAGATCTTGATAACAACAGCGGCGGAGTGGGCGATTTTTTAAATAAGTATGTTTTTTAAAATTTGATTTTTTTTTTAAGAAAAGAATTTTTTATTAGCTGAAAATTCTATTGGTAACTCGGGCGCGTGTAATGTCGCGGATATTTTCTTAACTGAAAATTTCGGTGGTTGAGCTTGTCGAAACCACCATTTGTAAGCAAGCCGCTTGATTTCGACAGGCTCAATCGGCGCTTAAATGATTAATTGTAACAAACTCAAAATTCGACTTGTTAAGAAAAGAATTTCTTCTTAACTAAAAATTCTATCAGTAACAGGCGCAGAATATGCGTGAGCAAAAAAGTCATCATATAAAGAAGGGAGTGAATTATGACAAAATTTTATCTTTTTAAGAAAATTTACAGGATTTTTTATTTTGCAATTTGTCTTCTTGCAACAATCTGCACTTTTACGGATCATATTGCGGTTTTTGGCGGCAACGGAAGGCCTGTAGCTTTGTTCTTTACAACTTGGTCAGTTTGGCTTTGCTTTGTTTCAAGTATTTTTTGCTTTATTTTTGCAATGAAAGAAAAAGACGACAGCCAGAATCTTGTGCTGCTAAAATTCTGTGCAGACATTATGATTATTGCAACTTTTATTGTTGCAGGATTCGTTCTTCCTGAAAAAATTTGGACACGCGACTACTGGACTTTTGGTGGTGCCTTCAAGCATTTTTTAGTTCCTGTAATGACGGTGCTGGATTCAGCATTTTTTGACAAAAAGTCTTCTTACAAAATATTTTATCCATTTGCCGGCGTTGTAATTCCGCTTATTTACTGGATTGTGGTTATTGCGCGGGTTTGCATAAAAAGACATTTGTGCGGCGGTTCCCTACCTGAATCTTTGTGGAATTCTTATTACCCTTACGGATTTACAAATTTTGACAACGGCCATTCTTTAGGCGGATTGATTGGGCTTCTTGCGGGAATTTTACTTGGCCTTATTTTAATTGGATTTTTATTTTTAGCATTAAAGCGCGAAAAGAAGAATCCTGGTAAGAAATAAAATGACCGGTTTAGTAAAAAATTTGGGGTTACTAAAAATTTTTTTTGTTAACCCCAAAATTTTTTAGTTAAGAAAATGTATTTTTACATTACACGCCGGCGCACGTTTCTGACAAAATTTTTTAGTTAAGAAATAGATTTTTTATTATACAGGGAATTTTATCAGTAACAGCCGCTTGATTTCGACAAGTTCAATCGGCGCACGTTACTGACAGATTTTTTTGCCTGTAGAAAAATTCTATCAGTAACGGTCTTACTCCGCGTTTTCCAGAAGAGTTTTTAATGTTTGCGAAACCTTTAATTCTTTTAGAAGAGAATTCATTCTGGTTTTTGAAAGTTCAATAGCTTCTGGATTTGCACTCTGCTTTTTTACGGCGCGGATTAAAAGATTTTTTGGAGTTCCTTCAAAATCAATAAATTCAAGAATTTGAACAGAATATCCGCTTTGCTCCAAAAGTTCCGCTCTGAGCGCGTCTGTTGCAAGTGCGCTTAATCTTTCCTGAATAATTCCGTAACGCGTAAGAGATGAAAACGGATTTTTTTCATCAAGAGACTTTTTTTCGAGCTGAAGATTTATTTCGTGCTGGCAGCAAGGAACGCTCAAAATTGCAGCGGCCTTGTTTCTTACAGCATAGTCAAGGGCAAAGTCTGTGGCAGTATCGCAGGCGTGCAGTGTAATCATAATGTCTGGTGGAGCTTTATATTTTGTGTTTGCATCGGCAACGTCGCCTGTTTCAAAACTAAGATTTTTGTAGCCAAGTTCTAAGGCAAGTTTGTTGCATTTTTGAATTACGTCCTGTTTTAAATCCAGACCCTTTATTTTTACAGGAATGTGCTTTATTTCAGTTAAAAAATAGTAAACTGCAAAACTTAAGTACGATTTTCCGCAACCAAAATCCGCAATAAAAAGAGGACGTTCGTTTGTAAAGTTTGCATTTTTTCCCACGCACAAGATTTTTACATCGTCCAAAATGTCATCTAAAAATTCAAGAAATCGATTTATCTGGCGGAATTTGCTGAATTTTGCTGCAAGAACTTTTCCGTCCTTGTTCATAACGCCGAGCTTTTCTAAAAACGGAACAGGAATTCCTTCTTTTATTATATAATTTTTTGTATTTTGATTTTGATTTGCGCTTTTAAGATTTGAAAATTCCTTTTGTTCAGAATTTAAATTTTTTGTGAAAGTAGAAATTTTTCCGTGCTTGTTCGAAAGCGTTGTAATCTGCTCGTTTTGCGTGGTACAAACAACATTTTTAAAACTTTTTCCAGCGTGAGTTTTGTAAAATTCCTGAACTTCTTCTTCGCTCATCTTCTTTTGAAAAGCCTGTTTTTCTGTAAAAAATTCTGCGTCATAAAAATTTTGCGACGGAAGAGGATTTTTCCTGATTCTGATTTTTATGTAAGGTCTGCCAAAAATTTCTTCAAGATTTTTTGCTGGTTTCGAAAAAGTGATATTTAAAATCATTAAGCCATTTTATCAAAAAAACTAAAAAAGTAGAACGCGGTAAAAGAAATTGTTAGTAACTCGTACAGAATCTGCGGGCACGGTTATTAGTAGATTTTTTTTTAACTGAAAATTCTATTTGTAACTCGCGCGCGTGTAATGTAGAAGTTTTTCTTCTTAGGGTAAATTTTGAGGTTTAATCAGAATTTTACAAAAAAGGTGAAAAAGCCTAGCCCCGATAGTTGAGTAAAATGCTTTCAGC
>CAZXCR010000132.1:0-5528 GCA_964639315.1 uncultured Treponema sp.
TCACAAAGCAACTCAGCTGCAAAAGTCGGACTACGAAAAATACGATCTGATAATTGGAATGGATAAGTGGAACAAAAAAAATATTATGAAAATAATCGGCACCGACCCCGCGCACAAAGTCCATCTACTGTTGGACTTTACCGGCACAAAGGGCGAAATCGCAGATCCCTGGTACACGCACGACTTCGACAGCACCTACGCCGACATTTCCAAAGGCTGCCAGGCGCTTTTAGACTTTCTGCAAAAAAAGTAATTAAGGGCGTTCCCCTCCGCAACTTTCGTTGCTCCGGGTCGCTATGTCCGCCCTTCGCTATTCGCTCATTCTGGCAACCTACGATTGCTAACGAGTTTTGTTCCAAAACTCGCGAATTTTCTTCTTAAGAAAAAAATCTTATTTGACAGAAAATTTCATTAGTAACTTGCCAGAACTTTGGGGCTCCCAGCGCTAACGCATTTGTAACCGCCAAAAAACTAAAACCCCAGCAAGTCCCAGTGGTTAAGCACAAGGTCATACTGAATTTAGTTCAGAACCTCACCTGCAACTCCGGTGGTTGAGCCTGTCGAAACCACCATTATGTCGCAAGTTTCGCACAGAGTCTGTCAAGTAAGAAATTATCTCTTACCTACAGCTTCCGAACTGAAGTCGCAATGATAAGCAGTCACAAGTCTGCGACTCAACTCTGCCCCTGCAAATCAACTTCGCCAGAAGCAGCAAGTTTTTTGTAGTAAGAATCAGTAAGACGGCGCATATCGTGAATATTTTCCACCACAATATAATCGCTGAACATTTGAATTTTATTTCTGTTTATCATTTTATCAAGTTCATCTCTTGCCTGACTCTGCGAAATTCCAGCCCAACTTGCAATATCGCCCAAAGTTATGTCAAATCTACGGCTGTTTTTTTCCTGATCCGCCTTCGCCCTAGAATCAGAAATTTCTTCGTACATTAAAAAAACGTCAGCAATTCTAACTTGCAAATCTTTTATAAGAATAATTTTAAATCTTCGCCTCTGATCACAAATTCTCTTGCAAAAAAGCTTCAAAAGATTCATTGCAATCTGCGAATTTCCAAGAACTAAAGTTGAAAAATTTTCCTTGCTAAACTCAAGGCAGGCAGTATCGGTCTTTGCAACACAAGTTGCCGTGCGCGGAGAATTGTCCAAAATCGCCATTTCGCCAAAAAATTCCCCTGGATTCAAAACATCAAGCGCCTTATTCTGACCGTTCATTGTTTTTATAATCTGAACTTTTCCGGACTTTATAAGATAAAATTTCTCACCCGGCTCAAATTCACTTATAATCACACTGCCTTTTTTGTATTTTTTTGTAAATCGGTCAAAAACAGGAAGCGAAAACTGGTTAAGTGAATTTTGCGAAGACTTAGTGTCCCTGTCCGAATACATTAATTTTTTCAGAGCCTCGTGCTCCTGTTGTTCCGCCTTAAGTTTTGCTTTTTTCAAAAAATCTTCAACTTCTTCCCGATTTTCAGTTTCTGCGTGCTGCTCCAAAATTCTTGTTAAAATATCGCAGCAAGAATGATATTCTTCGTCGTTAAAAAATGCCTGTGCCACACAAAACATTCCCTGTGCTGCAGGAGTTTTTTCAGAATCTTTTTCAAGAATGGCTTCGGTCCGCTGATGAATTTCCCTCAAATTTTTGCTAAAAACCCTCAGCATTTTTTCGATTACATTCGGCTTTGAACTGAAAATTTTTTCAAATTCGGGAACTGTAAGCGAAACCACCTGGCAGTCTTTACTTGCGGTTGCAGTAACAATCCGTGGCATATGAGCAAGTGCGCTCTTAACGCCAAAAAACTGTCCTGGAAAAAGCTTTTCCTGAATTTCGTTTCTTGTTTCCAAATCTATATTTTTTAAAATAATCTGCCCAGACTGAAGAATATAAATAGTTTCATCCTTATCGCCTGCAAGAAAAATAACTGAACCTGCGGCATACTGCATTACTTTTGGCATAAATAAAACCCTGTTCAAAAAAAATTTTATGAAAAGTTTAAAACTTTTTCAGTTTTTAGAAAAGGCAGACTCTAAAAAAAGTAAAAAAATCGTCTTTTTTAAAATGAAGTTAAGAAATACTGCTCTTTTAAGTCAGTTTTAAAAATCAAACGAATTTTAAAACCGATCGCTCTATGATACCATAAAATTTAAAATTATGCTAATATTTTAGCATTTATGATTGACTTGCACACACATTCTACAGCCAGCGACGGAACTTTTTCGCCGTCACAATTGATTGATTATGCCCACAAACAAAATCTTCAGGCAATAGCCCTAACCGACCACGACAGCGTAAATGGCATTTCAGAAGCGCAGGAAGAAGCAAAAAAACTTGGAATCATTTTTATTCCCGGAATTGAAATCAGCATTGACTGGCCCACAGGAGAATTTCATCTGCTTGGTCTGGGGCTAAAATCATTAAGTCCGGAACTAAAAAAAATCATTGAATTTCTTGAAGAAGAAAGATGTGAGCGCAACAAAAAAATGGCTACAAAACTTCAGGACTGCGGAATCAACATAAATTATGAAGAACTTGTTGATTTTTATCATACTGAAAATATAGGCCGCCCGCACTTTGCCGCAATGATGTTAAAAAAAGGACTGGTAAAACAAAGGCAGCAGGCTTTTGATCTTTACTTTGCAAAGGGGCGTCCTTGTTACGTAGAAAGGAAAGGTGCAGACTTAGAAGAAAGCGTAAAGGCAATAAAAGCTTCGGGCGGCATTCCAATTCAGGCGCATCCAATGTCTATGTATGTTTCCTGGGGAAAAATGGACGCCACTATGGAAGACGTAATTTCGAAGGGCGTTGAAGGACTTGAAGCTTACCATCCCGGCGTAAGATACAGTGAAGCAAGAAGACTTGAAGAACTCGGCAAAAAAATGAACATAATTGTTACTGCAGGAAGCGATTTTCACGGAGAAAAAATAAGAGCTGACCGAAAAATTGGCTATACTGCCGGAAAAATAAAAATTGAAGACAAATATTTCTTTGAAAACCTAAAGCCTGCCCTCGATAAACTTCACCCAGACTACTGGTTTGAATCGTAGAAAATTCTTTGGCAGACAAAAAAAAGCGGGCTCGAAAAAAAAGTCCGCTGTAAAAAAAATAAAATTTCCGGTAAAAATCGCAAGTTCGCAGTCTTTTTGTTAAGAAAAGAATTTTTAGTAAGCAAAGAATTTTTTTTGTAACTGCCCGCTCACGATATTCAATTAAAAATCATTTCTAAAACACGTTGATTACAATTACGCCGCCAAGAACTATAAGATGAATTGCAAACTGGTAAAGCCACGAAAGAAAACTCTGTGTATGAAAAAGACTGTTGCCGCCAAAAAAATCAATTAAAACAATTGCTGCAATCCACACAATCGCAATGATTAAAAGCAGAACTTTTCTAAAACTTCTTAGTGCAGTCGAAAGGAAAAGTTCAAGAATCAAAAACACGCCCGAAAGAATTTCAATAACGCCAAAAACTATTGTAAGAATTTTTCTAATGTCGCCATTAAAAACAATTTTTATTGCACGAGAAGCGTCATCGCCGCCACCAGACAAAGCCCAAATTCCGCCTACAAAGAAAAAAATGCCAAGAGCAACCTGAAGAATTACCCTTCCAAAAGAAAATTTAATTGTGTTCGCCATAAATTCCTCCTATTTTTAGCAGTCGTTCATCTTCTTTAAAAAAATTTCGGCTTTTCAAAAGCTTTTTTTTAAGAAATTTTAAACGGATTTTTTTTGAGGCAATTTAAAACGCCCCTGTCTGCGCCAAATGGTACGATTGAAATTCCGTTAAAATCAGGATTTATTAAAATTCCTAAGTTTAGGCAGTAAAGAACAAAATCATCATAGTTAGACTCGCTGAGTTTTGTGTACAAATACGGACCTTTTCGCACAAAATACGGATTTAACACTGTATCCCACAAGAACCAGTCTTTTTCGCTACGCTCCTGAATGGCAGCAAGCAAATTGTAAACCGAGCGAGCATAAGCAGCTTTTAAAGGAGACGGAATCTCAACTAAAAAAGCTTTGTAGTCAACTTTTATTTTTTTTGTTTCTTCCAGGACTGAATCTGCACAAGCTTTTTCATCATCACATTTTACGGCAAGAACATAAATTTCCTGCGCCCAGGCTAACGGAAACTGAAGTGCAACATATTTTTTTTCGCTCCACTTTATTGAATTTCCATTTTTATCCAAAAGCCAGGGAGCATAAAAAGAATTTTCTTCGCCACCAAAATTTTTTGCGGCTTCAAGGCATTTTTCCCTGTTAGAAAAAAAGACAAGACTTCGCTTGGAATTTAGCAGGGCAGAAACAGCTTTTTCTAATCTGTAAGAACAGTCTGTTATAAAAGAGCCGTTTGCTCCGCGGTTTAAAAAGTTTTTAAACATAGTAAAGGCACTCGAACCGCCCCAGCCCAAAATTGCGCGCCCCTCTTCCTGGTACAAATCAGTAAGGCGGACATTTTTTGCAGTATACAAAAAGCATCCACGAGCACGCTTTACAGTGCCGTAGCGATTAAACAGTTCCCTTGCAAATTCTTCTTTTTCCATAAACTTCCATAAAATTTTTCAGACTGAAAATCACACTTAAAAAATAAAAACTTACTGAATTGAAGAAAGTTTCTTTGCTACAAGTTCAGTAGCAGTTTTAGGATTTACCTTGCCGCCGCTAGCCTTCATCACCTGACCCATAAGCCAGCCCACAACATTTGTTTTGCCGCTCTTGTAATCAGCAACTGCTTTTGGATTTTCTGCAATAACCTTATCAACAATGCCTTCAATAGCCGAAGCATCTTGAACGGTTTCCATACCTTCTTCCTTAATGATTTGAGCAGGCATTTTGTTTGTTTCAAGCATCTTTGCAAAAACAATTTTACCCTGAGCATTACTGATTTTTTTATCGGCAATGGCATTTACAAGTTCCGTTATGTGTGCCGGAGTAATTGAAACATCATTTATAGTTTTTTTCTGTTCGTTGAGGACTGCAAGAAGTTCAGCAAGAATCCAGTTTGCAACTTTTTTTACGTCCTTTGCATTTTTTGCAGCTTCTTCAAACCAAACTGCAAGATCGCGACTGCTAGTTAAAGTTTCTACGTCAAAATCAGAAAGTCCGTATTCTTTTTTAAGGCGACTGCGTTTTGCTTCAGGAAGTTCACCAACTTTTGAACGTGCATTTTCAATAAGTTCATCACTTACAGAGAAAGGCTTAATATCAGGTTCAACTACAAAGCGGTAGTCCACGAAGGAATTTTTTGTACGCATAATTTTTGTAACGCCATTTTCTTCGTCCCAGTTCATTGTATTTTTGAATCCAGGATTAAATTCCTGTCGGTCTTCCATAAATTCTTTAAGCTGACGCTGAGCTTCGTAAGTGCAGGCATCTTTTATTGAACGGAAAGAGTTAAGGTTTTTAATTTCACTGATTGGAGTGTGATAAAGTTTTCCGTCTTCCCACACATTAAGGTTTATGTTTGCGTCACAGCGCATATTGCCTTCTTCAAGATTTCCGTTTGTAACTTTTAC
>CAZXCR010000133.1:0-5520 GCA_964639315.1 uncultured Treponema sp.
TGTACAAGGCTCAGGCTGCACAACAACAGGCTGGTGGCGCTTCTTCTAATGCTGATGCAGGAAGTTCTTCTGGTAGCGCAAATTCTTCGTCTGGCAGTGGCTTTGATAAAGGCAAGGCTGATGACGTTGAATACGAAGTTCACGACAAATAATTAGCAGGAGAATTTTTATAGCAGAAAATTCTTTGTAAAAAAATGATAAGGCGTCAATTCTGGCGCCTTATTTTCATATAGGGGAGTCTGGTAAAAATTGCCCTATATTGACAAAACATAGAAATTTCTAAAAACTGAGTGAAATTTTTTTGCCGCAGGATTTTTTTAGATTTTCAGAAATGAATTTTTTTGAATGCGGTTTTTTACATTCTGCTGCAATAGGATTTTTTTGAATTTATAAATGCTTTGCGGAATGAAGGAAAATTACAATGGCAACAAAACGTGATTATTATGAAGTTTTAGGCGTTGATAAAAGTGCAGACGCAGATACAATCAAAAAGGCTTACAGAAAACTGGCCCTTAAATATCATCCGGACAGAAACCCGGGCGATAAAGAAGCCGAAGAAAAATTTAAGGAAGCTACTGAAGCCTACGATGTGCTTAGCGATGAACAAAAGCGCCCTATTTACGATCAATACGGATTTGCTGGCCTTGACGGAATGGGAGGCGGTGCAGGTGGCGGTGGTTACAGCCATGCTTTCCATGATTTTAGCGATATTTTTGGCGGTGCAGGCGGCGGATTCGGCGATATTTTTGAAAATATTTTTGGTTCTGGATTTGGTGGAGGTTCACGTTCTTCGAGAAGTGATTCTGATGGAGCAAGCTTAAGATACGAACTTGACCTTGACTTTAAAGAAGCAGTTTATGGCTGTAAAAAAGAAATTACTTTCCGCCACGAAGAAGAATGCCCTGAATGCCATGGAACTGGCGGTGCTGCAGGATTTAAAAAGCAGAACTGTCCAACTTGTCAGGGAAGAGGCCAAATTCACAGGTCAACAGGATTTTTCCAGGTAAGCCAAACTTGCCCTACTTGCGGCGGAAAAGGTTCTGTAATTGATAAACCTTGTACTTTCTGCCACGGAAGCGGACTTGCAAAGAAAACAAAGGCGGTAACTGTTACAATTCCAGCGGGAGTTGATTCTGGAAAAAGAATTACAATTCCGCACATGGGAAATGCCGGAACAAACGGCGGTGCTGCTGGAGACTTAATTATTGTAGTAAATGTTCGCCCAGATAAATATTTTGAGCGTTCAGGACTGGATCTTTATTGCGCAGTTCCAATTTCTGTTTCGCAGGCAATTTTGGGTGCTGACATAAATTTAAAGACTCTTGACGAGCGCACTATCACAATAAAAATTCCGCAGTGTACTGCAAACGGAAAGCTTTTGCGCATAAAAGACGAAGGCGTTCCTTCAACAGGCGGAAGAAAAGGCGATTTGTACATAAAAGTGATTGTAAACTTGCCTTCAAAAATTTCGCGGGAGCAGCAGCGGCTTATGCAGGAATATTTTGAACTTGAAAAACCAAGCTCTAATCCAGGAATGATTCCGCTAGCTTCACTTGATAAATAAATTCTTTTTTTTCACAAATGCCCGGTAAATCCGGGTGTTTTTTTTTGTCAAGAAAAAATCTATTTCTTAACAAAGCAATTCTACGAGTTTAGCTCGCCGAAACTCGGGAAGCAGACGTAAGGTTGCGGCAAATTCTATTGGTAACTCGCGCGCAGGAAATGTCGAGGATTTTTTTCTTAACAGGTCAAATTTCGAGTTTAAACAAAATTTTCAAAAAAGGTGAAAAAACATAGCCCGCTATGGAGGCCCGGAGTTCCGGCGCAAAGCGCCGGAATGAGCGAATAGCGAAGGCTGGAACAGCGGATTTCTAAAAAAAATTTACTGCCGGAACGCAAAAAAAAATTTGTGGCAAGAAAAAAAATTGCTCCAAATAAGTAAAAATTGAAAAAAACTCAAACTTTAACTTTGTAAAAGATTATTTCTCTTCACAAATGCCCAGAAAATCCGGGTGTTTTTTTTTGACCTCAATTTATAAGGCAAAAGTGCCGAAAATGTAGTATAATTTTGGCAAGTTATTTTAGGGAACTAAAAAGTCTATTTTGAGGTAAATATGTACAAAACAAAACGTAGATTTATTTTTACAACGCTGAATATTCTGATTTTGCTTGCAATAGTTGCAATTACTTATGCTGTTATGCCAGCGTCAGGTGCTTCAAAGCCTTATACCAGAGCTTTTGCGTGGATTTTTGCCGCGATTGTTTACTTTGTGTGCATTATGTCTTCCTACGTTATTATGGATTATCTGGAAGATGAAATCAGAAGAGCTTCACTTGAAAAAAATGAAACTGAAATTCTTTCATCATTTATTTCAGACTTAAAATATTGTTATTCGCTTGATGACTTTTATGAACTGCTTTCTGCTGACCTTGAAGTAAGGGGTGACTGTGGGGTTGTTTTTGTAAACCGTCTGAATAATTACGTTCTTTATAATTCACCTAACAGAGTTACGTGTTCTCAGGAAGTTACGGATCTTCTTGAAAAAAACTATCCGGCTGAATGGAAAAACGGCTATTATTTTATTGGTGAAAATTTTGGTATTGTAACAAATATTAAGCAGGCTCGCGGATTTTTCTTTGTAAGTCAGGGTCATCATCTTTATGTTTTGTGCCGCTATACAAAACTTTTTGATATGGAAATTTTCCCAAAGCTTTTTGAAGAATACACTCGCTTCCTTTCGCGCGCACAGACAATTTCTGACCTTTCTGAAATTTCTTCTCTTACAAAGCAGTGGGAGCAACTTGCCGATACCCAAAAGTCATTTTTGCCTCAGGTTATGCCAAAAATCGACAAACTTTCTGTTTCTGCATATTTTAGACCTTTGGTAAACGTTTCGGGCGACTACTACACGGTTCTGCCAATCAGCAAAACAAAAACGCTTCTTATGCTTGGCGACGTTTCCGGAAAGGGACTTGCAGCCGCACTGGTTATGGGTCTTGTAATGAACACTGTAAAAATCATTGAGGACAAGGATAATCTTCCTGCAATGGTTCGCGCAGTTGACAAGGCAATTAAGGGAATGAAGCTTCAGGACAAGTACACGGTAGTTTTCATTGGAATTGTTGATACAGAGGCAATGACAATCCGCTACGTAAATGCTTCGATGTCTGACCCAATTGTAATTACAAAGTCTCCTGACGGTTACAGAATAAAACCGCTTTCATCAAATTGTTCGGTTGTTGGAATTATTGACCTTGATGATATTGAAGTTTCAGAGCAAAAACTTTTCCGCGGAGATGTTATTCTTATGGCATCTGACGGAGTTTCTGAAGTTATGAATGATGAAGGAGTGGAACTTGGAACTACAAAACTTTATCAGGATACAATAAAAAACAGCGCCGCAAAGTCGCCTAAAGAATTTATTGATGACATTGTAAATCTTGTGTTCTCATATAACGGCGGAAAAAAACTCCGCGATGATCTTACTATGCTTGTTGCTAAGGTTGAGAGGTAATTTATGGTTTTTGTTGTTTTGAATGCAATCGCCGGTGCTGTAATGATTCTTATTTCTTTGAATATAGGCAAATTAAATAAGTTTAATAAAAATTCTGCGGCGCTTGTAAATATGGTTCTTTTTCTTGCTTCAATTCTGTTCCTTTCAAGCTTTTCTACGGCAATGGCAATTTGGGGACCGTTCCAAATTTCTTTGTTTTTCGGACGTATTTCGTATACTTTGTGCGCCTGGTTTGCTGTAAATGCAAGTGTTTACGTGCTGCTTTTTCCTTATCAGAAAAAACATATTTTTGTAAAAATTCTAAACTGGCTGCTTAATTTTGCGGCATTTTACCTGATTTTTATTCAGCGGCGCGGTTTTTACGGAATGCAGGTTGACCATCGTTCGGGATTTCTTGATATAAAGTCTGGTGCGGCATTCAACAAGGCACTTGTAAATATTACTTCAATGACCTGGTTTGATTTTTACAAGTACCTTTTCTTCCTCTTGATTCCATTTTTTGTTTTTATAATGGTTCTTGTGCGGGCAGAAAATGCAAAGTCTAAACTCGAAAAGCAGTCTCATATTATGAATGCGGCAGGAATGTTCTGCACCTGGCTTGCCTTTGCTTTTATAAAATTCTTTACGCCGGTTCAGTCTATGTTACAAACTGTAATTCCTATGGCTTTTATTCCAGAAGTTGTTTTCTTTATGAAAGCCAACGAAACAGAAGATATTTGGGATGCAAGTTTGATTGGAAGAACCGCTTCCAGAATTATTCTTAACAACCTTCTTCCTGGCGTAGCATTAGGTTGTGTTTTTTCTTTAATTTATCCGATTTTTATAAAAACGCCGTACCTTACAATCATATTTTATCTTGCCAGCATAACTGCGGTTGGAATTATTTGGATGCTGCTGGGAAAACTTTTTTCAAAAAAAGGATTTTTAAAAGACGGAAGATACGCTTCTCGTTTTGAAAAGCAACTTGCCGAAATAAGTTTTGAAGAGTCGCCTCAAGAAATTACTGGTAAAGTTTTTGACCTTTTTAAGACAAACCTAAGTTCAAGTTCGCTTAAAATTTTAATTGATTCAGGCTCAAACAACTTTGAAACAATTTATTCTTCTGATGATAAAAAATTTTCTGCAAAAATCGACAGCGAAGTTTTTGACACTCTGCTCAATTTGAATCACACCGTTGTGTTCCGCGAGTATGCGCAAAGAAATTCGAGTGTTATGTCAATAAGGAGCAAGCTTTTAAAGTTGCTCGATGAATCTGAATCTGAAGCATTTATTGTTTTGAACGAAGGTCATCAGATTGTAGGACTTATGTTCCTGGGTAAAAAACTTACTCAGAATGCTTACACAGAATACGACTACGAATCAATTAACCGCGTTTATTCAAATCTTTTTGTAATTGCATATTACGTAAAGAACATTATGAATGAAGACGTTGTTGGAACTGTAAACCGCGAAATCAGAATGTCGGGTCAGATTATTACTTCAATTCAGGAAAATATGGATTTAATTAAGAATCCAAAAATTGATGCAGGCTACACAATGATTCCGGCACACAACATTGGTGGTGAATTTGTAGATATGATTCGTCTTAGCGACACCAGACATATGCTTGTAGTTGGCGCTGTAAACGGAAAGGGAATTGCAGCTTCAATGAGTATGATTATTTTGAAGTCGATTATACGAACCTTCCTTGCAGAAACTAAGGATTTTAAACTTCTTGTTCAAAAAGTGAATGTCTTTATTCGCGAAAGTCTTCCAAAAGGCACTTATTTTGCAGGAACTTTTGCACTTCTTGATTTTGCAACTGACACGCTTTACTACATTAACTGCGGAACTCCGGCACTGTTCTTGTACACCCGCGCATATAACAACGTAATTGAAATTCAGGGTGAAGGATACATTCTTGGATTTGCAAAAGATGTAAGTTCGCTTATAAAAGTAAAAAAGGTAAAACTTGCTCCAGGTGACATTGTACTTTCCTGCACTGACGGTCTTATTGAAACAAAGT
>CAZXCR010000134.1:0-5501 GCA_964639315.1 uncultured Treponema sp.
TGTTGCCCACGAATGTGGGCATACGTAACCGCAGGTTGCGGCAAATTTGCAGCCGGAAAGAATAAAAATTTTGGGCAGAAAAAAAAAGTTCGCTCCAAATAAGTAAAACTTACAAAAATTCCTTTCCGCCACATCAATATTGAAACTAATCTAAGTTATTAAATTTTCCGAAATTTTAGGTATGTTCAAATATGTAGTAAAAAGAATTGTGCTAATGCTTATAAGCCTTTTTGTAATTATGACGATGCTTTTTGTGCTTATAAGGCTTTTACCAAATCAAGTTGAAGCTGTTCAAGGTGGTTATGACAAATCGCTTAGAGAAATGCGCGAAGCCTGGGGTTACAATAAGCCGATTCTTGTACAATACGGAATCTTTTTAAAAAATGTTTTTACAAAGTGGGACTGGGGATTTTGCACCACTATGGGAACTTTTTTGCAGCCAGTAAGCAAATATCTTGCAGGTCAACTTCCCGCCACAATTTATATAAATATTCTTTCGCTTATAATTTCACTTCCACTGGGAATCATCTTTGGAATAATTGCTGCGGTTTACAAAAATAAATGGCAGGATCATATCATTCAAATTTTTATAATGCTTTTTATTTCAGTTCCATCATTTGTATATGCTTTTTTACTTCAATATTTTATTGGCTACAAACTAAATCTTTGTCCGCTGGTAATGAAAGGCGGCTCTGACTGGTTTTCATGGCAAATGTTTCATTCAGCAATTATGCCGGTTCTTGCACTAAGTTTTGGTCCAATTGCAGGGCAAATGCGTTTAATCCGTGCAGAACTTACAGAAAGCCTCACAAGCGACTATATGCTTCTTGCCAGAACAAAGGGACTTACTAAAACTCAGGCTACAATTCGTCACGCTTTTAAAAATTCTATGGTTCCGCTACTACCCTCTTTTTTAGCAGATTTTTTAGGGATTCTTTCGGGTTCAATGATTATTGAGCAAATTTTTGCAGTTCCAGGCATTGGAAAAACCTACATTCTTTCTATAACACAAAAAGACTACAGCGTTTTTATGGCTTGCTCAATGTTTTACATAAGCATCAGTCTTGGAGCAGGAATTTTATTTGATTTAAGTTACGGCTTTATTGATCCTCGAATTCGAATGGGAGGAAACAAATCAAATGAATATTGATTCAGTCAAAAATCAAAATGAAGAATTTCTTAGAGAAACATTTCCTAACGAAACTCCTCTTAGCGAACAAGAAATTCCGCAAATTTCAAAAGAAAAATTTACTTTTGTTTACAAGGAACAAAAACTTGAACAGTCAAATTTAAGCGCAAAACCTGTTGGCTATTTTAAAGATGCAATGAAACGTTTTGCAACAAACAAAGGCTCTGTTATTTGCTTTTTTATAATTTTAGTTCTTGTACTTTACGCTGTATTTGCGCCTGTTTTTTCAAAATACAAAATTTCCGACAAAGACGGATATTACGCTTACGCCGCACCGCGAAATTCACTTTTTGCAAAAACAAATTTCTGGGATGGCTGCAAAGTTATGGAAGTAAATCTTGCAACTTATCAATATTACTCAAATATTCCTGGCGCAATAAAAAAATTTTACGGAACAAAAAATTATTCTGTTGCCGGACGAAATCAAACTTGGTACAAAATTCGTGTAGATTCATACAATAAAGTCGGCTGGGTAAAAAAGACTCTCACTCAAAAAGAATTTGAAAATGCGCGCAGTTATGAAAAAGAATCTGGAATTCAAATTTTTTATCCGCTGATTGATGAACGAAAAATAAAAAATTCAAGTCATAAAGGCGATATGAATGCTTGGTTTTTAACTGACGAACGTGGCATTATGCAAACAAACGTCGCCACCGGAAAACCAAAAGATATTTTCTTAAAAAACAAAGAGTCTCCAAACGAATATATTTACTACACACAGAAAGGAAATCAGTACGAAACAAGAATTCTTTACAAAAACTGGTATATTTATCAAAACGGAAAAGAACCTTCATTCTTGTTTGGCGCAGAAAAATCTGGCTACGACATTTTTACTCGGCTTGCTTACGGAGCACGGCTTTCTTTTGTACTGAGCATTTGTGTTGCTGCAATAAATCTTTTTTTGGGAATTATAATTGGTTCAATTGAAGGATATTACGGCGGTTATGTTGACTTAATAATTGAACGCATAAAAGACATTTTATCTTCTGTTCCTTCCGTAATTATTATGACCCTTTTTCAGCTTTATTTTGCAAAGAAAGTTGGCCCGGTTGTTTCTATGTTTGTTGCTTTTATTTTCTTTGGCTGGATGGGAACTTCGTCAACTGTACGCGCTCAGTTTTATCGATTTAAAAATCAGGATTATGTTCTTGCAAGCAGAACTTTGGGCGCAAAAGATTCAAGACTTATTTTCAGACACATTTTGCCAAACTCAATAGGCTTTATTATTACAAGCAGCGTTCTTACAATTCCGTCAGTTATTTTTTCTGAAGCAAACCTCACTTACCTGGGAATTGTAAATTTGCAAACTGACACAATGACTTCTGTGGGAACAATGCTCAATTCCGCACAAGACGCTTTGGCAAGTTCGCCGCACTGCGTATTTTTCCCAGCCGCATTCATTTCAATACTTCTTGTTTGCTTTAATGAATTTGGCAACGGACTTAGAGACGCTTTTAATCCTTCTTCGAGAGGCGCAGAAAATGCTTGATGTAAAAAATTTAAGAATTTCATTTCGCACAAATAAAGGCTTAGTTTACGCAGTTCGAGGAATAAATTTTTCTGTAAAAAAAGGCGAAACTCTGGCTATTGTTGGCGAAAGTGGTTCTGGAAAATCTGTAACTTCAAAGGCAATTTTAGGAATTGAAGCTCCAAACGCGATTATTGAAGACGGAGAAATTCTTTTTGAAGGAAAAAATCTTTTAAAATTCAGCGAAAAAGAATTCAACAAAATCCGCGGAAACAAAATTACAATGATTTTTCAAGATCCAATGTCTTCCCTCGATCCAATCGTAAAAATTGGAACTCAACTTACGGAAGCAAGCATTTTGAATGGTAAAAAAAATCAAAAAACTGCATCAAAAAAAATCGCAGCGTTAAAAAAGGAATTTGCAAAGAAAAATAAAACTGAATCTAAAAAATTTAATTCAGCAATAAAAAAAAGCGTTAAAACTTACAAAAAATTTTTTAAACAAAATCAAAATGATAAAACAGATTCTTTTAATGCCCCGGATTTCTTTTCAGACGAAGAAATTTCTCTCTTTGAAAAAATAATTCCTGCTGACCAGCTAAAACTTCTTATCAAACAAAAATGTTTTAAAATAACAAAAAAAATTGCTTACCTAAAAGCACTCAGCATTATGAAAGAAGTTGGAATTTCCGACCCGCAAAAAAGATTTAATCAGTATCCTTTTGAATTTTCTGGCGGAATGAGACAGCGAATTGTAATTGCCATTGCGATTGCTGCAAATCCAGAACTTTTAATTTGTGACGAACCAACAACTGCACTTGACCCTACAATTCAGTCGCAAATTCTGGAATTAATAAAAAAACTGAAAAAAGAAAGAAATATGACGGTAATTTTCATTACGCACGACTTGGGCGTTGTTGCAAATGTTGCTGATAAAATTGCTGTAATGTATGCAGGAAAAATTGTTGAAATTGGAAGTGCAAAAGATATTTTTTACAATCCAAAGCATCCTTATACTTGGGCACTGCTTTCTTCAATTCCAGACTTAAATACAAAAGAAAAACTTGAATCAATTCCGGGAAATCCGCCAAATATGCTTTTTGTGCCAAAAGGAGACGCCTTTGCACCGCGCAATAAATATGCAATGCAAATTGACTTTGAACAAGAACCGCCAATGTTTAAAGTCAGCGAAACTCATTATGCTGCAACCTGGCTTTTGCATCCAGACGCGCCAAAAGTTGAAATGCCAAAAATTGTTTCTGAACGCATAAAAAAATCGCTTGAAAGACAAATGTTAGGAGGACAAAATTGAAAGAAAATGAAACTCAAGTTCCGCTTTTAAAAGTTGAACACCTCCGTCAGTATTTTAACAAAGATTCTTTTCGCGCCGTAGATGACATAAGTTTTAGCATTAACAAAGGAGAAGTTTTTGGACTTGTAGGAGAAAGCGGCTGTGGAAAAACAACTACCGGCCGTTCAATAATTGGGCTTTACAAGTTGACTGGCGGTCGCATTTATTTTAACGGTGAACTCATAAATGCCGGTCCTTACGAAACAAAACACAACTTAGCAAATGACCTTTCGTTAGCGCAAATCAAAAAAATACAGCGTAAACAAACTTTTACTAATCAAATTCAAATGATTTTTCAAGATCCAGTAAGTTCTCTTGATCCTCGAATGACCGTTCGCGAAATTATTGCTGAAGGATTAAAAATTCAGGGCAAAAAAAATAAAAAAGAAAATGAACTTTTAGTAGCGGATGCACTGCAAAAAGTGGGACTGCTTCCAGAATATGCAGACCGCTATCCACACGAATTTTCTGGCGGACAAAGGCAGCGAATTGGCATTGCACGAGAACTTGTTATGAATCCAAAACTTATAATTGCCGATGAACCTGTAAGTGCGCTCGATGTTTCAATAAAGGCACAGATTATAAATTTACTTAATGATTTAAGAAATCAACTTGGGCTTACACTGCTTTTTATTGCACACGATCTTTCAGTTGTAAAATATTTTTCAGATAGAATCGCCGTAATGTACGCAGGAAAAATTCTTGAATTAGCTCCTTCAGATGAACTTTTTGAAAATCCGCTTCATCCGTACACAAAATCCCTTTTAAGCGCAATTCCTTTGCCTGACCCAGACTATGAAAAAACAAGAAAAAGAATTATTTACACGCCAAAACAAATTCCAGATTCAGAAAAAGAATTTTTCTCTTTAAGAGAAGTTCTTCCAAATCATTTTGTTTACTGCGATAATAATTTTAAGATTTAAGGTGATTTTCTTTGCCCGGTAAAAATATGAAACTTAACGAAAAAATTTTTGTAAAATTTTTAGTCAGCCTCGTTTTGTCAGCAGCAGTCTGCGCCTTTGTAATTTGTAGCGAAAAAGAATTTTCTCTTGCCCGCAGACTTTGTGACGGATTTTTTGTAAGCGGAATTATTTTCTTAGCAATCGGAATAATTTTATTTTGCTCATACAAAGGAGCTTACAATTTTTTAGGCTACACATTTTATTCTGTAAAAAAAGTATTTTCAAAATCAAAGAAAAATCCCGGCGAAAAACAACATTTAACTTACGCCGAATACAATGCGAAAAAAAATGAATCAAAAAAAACACCGCCGTACGCAAGTCTTATCTGCGGAATTTTATTTACTTTAATCAGCGTGGTAATTTATCTTTTTAACATACTGTCTTTTTAGGTCGAATTTGTTGTAAATTTTACTTATTTGGAGCGAACTTTTTTTTCTGCCCAAAATTTTTATTTTTTCCGGCTGCAAATTTGCCGCAACCTGCGGTTTTGAACGCTGCGCGCCAGAACGCGCTATTGTGTTTTCTTAGTCA
>CAZXCR010000135.1:0-5497 GCA_964639315.1 uncultured Treponema sp.
AGATTTTTTAGAGATACCCTTAAACTTAAGTTCTGGAGCGTAAATTTCGGTTTTTGTCACAGCCTTCGGCTGCTATCGATTTTCGCAAGCGAAACTCGTGGAATTGTTTTGCTAAGAAATTGATTTCTTCTTAACTGAAAGTTTCACTGGTAACTCGCGTGTGTAATGTCGAGGATTTTTTGTTAACAAAGCACTTAGCCAAGCCTAGCCCCGATGGTAAGGGCGGCGAAGCCGTTCAAAACCGCAGGTTTTGAATGACAACCCTGAACAGCGGGTTTCCTAAAAAAACTTCGGCACGTTTTACGTGACGCGCTTGAGTAAAAAAAACTCGCTCCAAGTAAATAAAACCTGGAATTTTCGGAAATTTAATTATCAATTTTTTACGATACATAACAAAAATTATTGAAAAAGTATTTGCATTATAAAAAATATGGTTGTAAAATAAAAAAAAGATGAAAATTTTCATCAGAATTTCATAATCATAAATGGAGGAACTTTGATATGAAAAAGATTTTAAGTGCAGTTGCTGCTTTGTCTATGCTCGCTTGCTTCATTGGCTGCGAAAGTACAAAAGCAGATGGTTCAGGAAACGGAGCATCTTCTTACGTAATTACAGAAGGCGATGATGTTGTTGGATACTTCCAGTTTGAAGAAGACGACATTGTTGACAACGAAGTAAAAGATTATTCTGGATACGGACTTTACGCAACAAATGCTTCTTTGGATGACCCAATCTACGAAGAAGGCGTTCACGGTTCAGCACTTTATTTTAATGGCGAAGATGAATATCTTACTCTTGATCCTGAAGTTGTTGATGGTGACGGACTTACAGTTGCTGCTTGGATTAAACCAGACGGAGCATGGCAGATTTGGGCTCGCTTCTTTGACTTTGGCGATACTTTAAAAGACATTTTCGTTGCGGCTGACGGACGCCAGCCTGGAACATTGGTTTTCTACGAACAGGAAACAGCAGCTTCTTGTAACTGCCCTATTCCTCCAGCAGGAAGATGGGTTCACGTTGCAGCAACTTTCGGAGACGGAAAAATTGCTCTTTATGTTAACGGAAAACTTTCTCAGGAACTTCCTTGTTCTGTAACAACAGAAGATTTGGCTATGGAAAACAATCTTGCTTGCTACGTTGGACGCTCTAACTGGCCTGATCCACTTTTCCGCGGTTCAATGGATGATCTTCTTATTGCAAGAAGAAAGTTCTCTAAGAGCGAAATCAAAGCTGTTTACAATGGAATTGTAGTTCCAGGTGAAGCAGCAGACGCTGACGCTGAATAAAAAATCTGCTGAAAACAAAGGAAACGGTAAAAACAGTAGATTGATTTTTACCAGATGACCTAAAATCAGCATTTTCGAAAAAAGATGTGACGTAGTTTTTCTATGCCGCATCTTTTCTTTTATTAGGGGAGACTCTAAAACTCACAAATTTTTATAGATTTTTGGAGTCTCTAAAAAAAAACGATATTTTTATGGGGATTTGGCAACAAAAAGTCTTTTTCTAATCCCCTTATTTTCAGTTTAAAACTGAATCGGAGTTAAAATGAAAAAAATTATTTGCGCTCTTGCTTCAATTGCCATTCTTGCAGTTTTTACAGGCTGCGAAAGCACAAAAGTTTCAAAGTCAGCTTCACCATACACAATTTCTAGCGGAGACAAAGTTGTAGGTTATTATACATTTGACGAAGAAGAAATTACAAACGACACTGTTCTTGATCATTCAGGAAACGACAGCGGTGCAGATACAAATTCTCTTGACGAAGCAGAACTTGTTGACGGTCACAACGGCAATGCACTCTTTTTTAACGGAGAAGATCAGTACATTACAATTCCAGATGATGTTTTAAGCGGAGACGGATTTACAGTTGCAATGTGGGTTCAACCTGCAGGCTGGAGAGACTGGCAGCGCATTTTTGATATTGGCGACGGTTCAACTTGCGATGCTTGGGCTGGAATGGATTTTGAAACAAAACAACTTCGTTTTGATGTATTTGGTGCAAATGGTTCAGTAAAAACTCTTGCAGAACTTCCAGAAGTTAATGAATGGACTCACGTTGCCGCAACTTTAGGAAACGGAAGCGCATCTCTTTATGTAAACGGAAAACTTGCTGCAAAAGGTCCTTGTGCCGTAACTCCAGAAGATTTGCTTGATACAGTAAACGGAATTTACATTGGACGCTCAAATTGGTCAGCAGATCCACTTTTCTTTGGTGCAATGGACGAAGTTCTTGTTGCTGCCAGAGCATTTTCTGCAAAAGAAATTGCGAGTGTTTACAACGGAGTTATATCTCCAAAATAAAATTCAAGGAAATTTCTAGGAACTGCAATTTTTAGAAGTTTCCTTAAGTTCACCAAAAATGATTATTTGGTAGCCTGATAGAAATTTCAGTTTTTATCAGGCAAGTTTTAGAAAACGAAACAAAATTTTTTCTTACAAAAAAATCAATTGAAATCAACAAAGGTAAATAAATTTTACTTTTTTAAGATATTAAAAACTTAACTGCACGCAATCATTTCATTGTAAAGCGGCAAACTTTCTTGGCAAATGGAGAAAATTAAAAATGGCAAACATCACAGACATTACAGAACAGGACGAAAGTCAGCCACTTGTACGTCAAACTGCTGACCCTTACGTTTATTTTCACAAAGACGGATATTATTATTTTACATATTCAACTCCAGAATATGACCGCATTGAACTGCGCCGTGCCTGGAGCGTAAAAGGTCTTGCAGAAGCAAAACCGCTCGTAATCTGGAGAAAGCACGCAGACGGTCCAATGAGCTGGCATATTTGGGCACCTGAACTGCATTACATTAACGGCAAATGGTACATTTATTTTGCTGCCGGTCGTGCAGAAGATCCGTGGTGGATTCGCACGTGGGTTTTAGAGAACACATCGCCTGATCCTTTCTGTGGAACTTGGGAAGAAAAGGGTATGCTTGAAGCGGAATGGGACAGTTTTATGCTGGACTGCACAGTTTTTGAAAACCGCGGAAAATGGTATGCAGTGTGGGCGCAAAAAAGGCAGACTAGAGATGAAAATTCTGCACTTTACCTTGCCGAAATGGAAAGTCCTATAAAACTTAAACTTCCTCAAACGCTTTTAACTTACCCGGAATTTGACTGGGAATGTCGCGGATTTAAGGTAAACGAAGGCGCAAGTGTTCTTCAGCGCAACGGAAAAATTTTCCTTACTTTTTCTGCAAGCGCAACTGACGCAACTTACTGCATGGGAATGTTGGTTGCAGAAGACGGAGCGGATTTAACTAAGGCTGAAAGCTGGAAAAAACTTGATAAGCCGGTTCTTGTAACTGACGAAAAAAAAGGAATTTACGGTCCGGGACACAACAGTTTTACAACCAGTCGCGACGGCAAAACCGACTATCTTATTTACCACGCGCGTCCTTATGCCGAAGTTGACCTTGCATTTGCACTCTACGACCCTAACCGGCACTGCTGGGTTAAGCGCATAAAATATGACAAAAACGGATATCCAGTTTTTATGTAAGATGATTTTTTAGCTGCAGGAATTTTACAAAAAAACTGCGTCTAATTTTCAAAGGCGACTGATTTTTTAGCCGCCTTATTTTTTTTTAAGTTTGCATTTCAGACTTTTTACAGGAGAAAAATGTGATGAAAAAATTTTTTGCATTTACCTTATGTTTTTTTGCGCTTTTTCAAATTTCAGCAAAGGCAAAATCTAAATCAACAAAAACTGGCTCTGCCCTACAAAAAGGCGAATACATAAACAAAAGCATAAAAGAGCGGGAACTTTCACAAAAAATTCAAGAATATTCCCCTGATGTAAAAGATGCGGATTCTTCAAAATTTTTTATGATGAAATACAGTTCTGCTTCTACAGCGAGCTGGGGCTGCCACGACCCAAAACTTTTTCAAGATGACGATGGAACTTTTTATGTTTACTCCACAGGCTGGTCAAAGGGAGCTGAACTTCGCTCATCAAAAGATTTAATCCACTGGACAAAGCACACAAATTCTCCGCTCTGGAATCCAAGCGACATTTCTCAGCGCTACCGGCATATGCTCTGGGATGATGATTTTTTAAAATGGGTTGGTTACCAAACAAATTCTGGCGAAGCTTACGGAACTTCCCTGTATTCACCAAGCGCCTCTCCAAACAGCTGGGCCCCAACTGTAATCAAGCAAAACGGCAAATATTATATGTTCCACGGAATAATAACAGATTGTTTAACAAGCTCTTCTTCACTTCATCCAGCTGCAATAATCACCCTTGCAATTTCTGACAGCCCAAAAGGTCCTTTTGTTCCCGCAAAAGACTATGACAGTTCAACTTACAAACAGTCAACTTTGGTGCGCTACGTGTGGACAAATGAAAAAGCGCAGAACTCGCAGATTGGTTACAATTCATCTTATAATTCAGCAGGCGCAAACTGGTCAAACGGATTTGGAACAATCGACCCTGAAATAATTTACGACATAGACACGGGAACTCCAAAAATTTTTGATGTAGATGGAACTGAATGTTACGGAATCACCTACGGAAGCTGGAAAGGCGGAATTGCACTCGTTTATGTGGATTCAAAAACCTTCAAACCGGTTGCAAGCACAGCTGGAAAATCCTCATTTAACGGAATTGAATACAAACGCGGCGAAATTATGGACGCCCCACTCGACTCAATTCCAGGAAATTCGGGTCTTCTTTTAGCAGGCGGAAGCGGAGCGGCTTACGAAGGAGCACAGGTAATTTATTCAAGCAAGTATGATTTTTACTACGTTTTTGTAAGTATGGGCTATCTGGACAAAGAATATAGAGTTGGCGTAGGTCGAAGTAAAAATCTTGAAGGTCCGTATTTAGACACAAGCGGACAAAATATGAAATTTGAAGACGATTTTTCTGCATCAAGCTACCACGCAGTCGGCGGAAAAATAATTGGTGCATATCAGCTTGGAAATGACTACGGTTTTAAATCTCCCGGCGGACAGTCAATTTTGCGTTCAAACGACGGAAAAATTTTATTTGCCGCACACTCGCGCACTGCTTACCTGCCGAACCATCTGTTTACTCTCCAGGTAAGAGAAATGCATTTTAACAAGGAAGGCTGGCCGCTTTTAAATATAAATGAATTTTCTGGCAAAGATGACTTTAGCGAAAAAATCAGCATAAAAGATTTTGAAGGAAAATACGACGTTATTATAAGCCAAAGAGATGCAAATGCTCAGGTTGACGGAACTGCGACCCTTTCAAAAAAAATTACGGTAGACGGAGAAGGAAAAATTTCAGGCGATTACACAGGGCTTCTTTCGCTTGAAGAAGACGGCTCTTCAATTTCAGTTGATCTTGGAAAAGACAAAGTATTCTACGGATTTGCTTCAAAGACTCTTGATCCGGCAAGAAAAGACAGCTCGTCAATCGAAAAAATGCAAACGCTCACCTTTACGGCACTTTGTACGCAGAAAGGCGATTTTGCAGGCGAATACATTTTTGCAAATAAGAATTAAAAGCTGATG
>CAZXCR010000136.1:0-5491 GCA_964639315.1 uncultured Treponema sp.
TATTTATAATAATCAAGTTTCTTTTCGATTACGTCAAAAAACTTTGAAACCGCCCAGTTCATTATAAAATAAAAAACTCCGGCTATAAAAAGCGGCATAACACTTACAAGACGACCGCTCTGTGTTTGAGCCACATGAAAAAGTTCCGCAACGCCAAGCACCTGAACCAAAGCCGTGTCTTTTACCAAAGTTATAACTTCGTTTCCCATTGCTGGAATTATTTTTTTTACAACCTGAGGAACCACAACTTTTGAAAAAGTCTGCATTTTTGTAAATCCCAAAACTTTTGCAGCTTCATACTGACCTTGAGGAATTGACTGAATTCCGCCGCGGTAAATTTCAGCAAAATAGCACGCATAATTTACAGACATTGCAAGAATTGCCGCAGTAAAGCGATTCAGTCCTGCATGAAAAATTGTAGCCGGTGCAAAGTAAACAAAAATCAACTGAAGCATCAGCGGAGTTCCGCGCACAATCAGCAAAAAAATATTTATGATTTTAGAAAGAATTTTTAGGCGGGACATTCTGCCAGCACAGATTAAAACTGCCAGTGGCACTGAAAAAATCAGGGTAAGCACAAAAACTTCAATACTTACGCCGGTGCTTTTTAACATATTCAAAAGAAGCGGCCCCATTTTTATTCTCTGAAAATATGAAATAACAAATTGCATTTTTAACCTTGAACCCTGCCCTGCATAAAAAATTACGCCATAGATTACCATAAAAAAACTTTACTTACAAAGGGGATTTTAATTTGATTTCCTGATTTTGACTTTCTGATTTTAAGATTTGCGATTTACTGATAGAATTTTTTGTTAAGAAAAAATTTATTGCTTAACAAGAAATTTTATCAGTAAACCCGCGCGCCGATTGAGAGAGCCGAAATCAAGCGACTGTTACTGACAAAATTTTCAGTTAAGAAAAAAATCTTCTACATTACACGCGCGCCAGTTACCAATAGAATTCCCAGTTAATAAAAAAATCCATTTCTTAACAAAAAAAATCCGCAGAGACAGAAAAAAAAATAGTCAGTATACTATCAGCGTATGGAAAATTACGAAAATTTTATCATTGATTATGACGAAAGCGGAAATATGATTCTGCTTGAATACACAGGGCACGAAAAAAAACTTGTACTCCCAGAAGAAATAACGGCATTTGCAGAAGACTCTGAAATTTTCAGTGGAAACACCGAACTTGAAGAAATTGAACTGAATGAAAATTTGGTTTTCCTCCCAGACTATTCCTTTGCCGGCTGCACGAAACTTAAAAAAATCCATCTACCAAACGGACTGCGCACAATAAGTATGAAAGCCTTTGAAAACTGCGAAAATCTCGAAAGCATAAATTTTCCAAAGCGCTTAAAAACCATAGGTCCTGATGCATTTAAAAACTGCAAAAACTTAAAAAACGTAAGTCTACCTTCAAAAATTCAGGAGATTCACAAAAATTCCTTTGAAAACACAGAAGAACTTCTGCTCAAAAATTCCGCCTACGAAACTGACGGTGGCATAGTTTACAATAAACTTACACAGACCGCACTATTTTCTACAGACGAAGCGGCACAAGAACTCAGAATAAAAAAAGGGACAAAAACTGTAGGCTGGGGATTTTCTGCCCGTTCACAGCATCTTGAAAAAATTTCGTTTCCGAACAGTTTAATTTCAATCGGAACAAGTGCCTTTATGCTCTGCAAAAAAATCGAAGAGGTTCGCTTTCCGCCACTGCTTGCTTCTATTGAGGCGGGGGCGTTTGCAAACTGCGAAAATCTAAAAAACATAAAGTTTAAAGGGGACACTCCGGTAAAAATAGCCTTTAGTACATTTTTGGGCTGTCCGAATCTCAAGGAAGTTACGCTGCCAAAAGACTCTGAAATAAACCCCGAAGCCTTTGACAAGGAATGTAAAATTTTATTTTTCTAGGATTTTTTTTATTTTCTGGAGCAAATTTTTGTTTTCAACCAGCGTCGCCTTCAGCGCCGCAAATTCCGCACAAGTTCCCGGCTTTCCGTGGCTCCGCTTTTCGCTCCGTTGCTACGCAATGGCGTTCCGCCACCACTCCAATCCGGGCTAAGTTTTACTGCAAGAACGAAAGTTTCATCAGAAAAGATTTTGTTAAAAAAGAAAACGTTTTGTCAGTAACCGCGCCCGCGATTTTTTCCCAACTGCCGCATTTTCTGGTTAAAATCAAATTTAAAAAATCACAATTTTACCTAAAAAAAACGGCAGCAAAGGGCATCTCTAAAAAAAAATTATTTTCCGATTACAGAAAGATTTGTTCCGAACCATTTTTCAGAAATTTTTGCAACGGTTCCGTCACTTTCCATATCTTCAAGAATTTTCTGAACCTTATCACGAAGTTCAGTATTTTCCTTTTTGAATGCAATTCCGTATTCTTCATTTGCAAGCACTTCATTAAGAACAACATAGTCTTTTCCAGTCTGAGAAATGCTGTAATTTGCAACAACTGAATCCATAATAACCGCGTCAACCTGGCCAATTCCCAAATCATTCAATGCGGTAATATTTTCTTTGAATTCAATAATTTTCTTTACGCTACTCTTAAAATCTGGAGTATCATTGATTGCGTCCACTGCCGAAGATTCTGCCTGTACTCCAATCACTTTACCTGCAAGGTCAGCAAGGGAATTAATTCCGCTGTCTTTGCGCACAACTGCCACCTGAGCATTGTCAAGATAAGGTTTTGTAAATGCCATAGCTGCTTTGCGCTCTTCTGTCATTGTAAAGCCGTTCCAGATGCAGTCAATTTTTCCAGTGTTAAGTTCCTGCTCTTTTGCAGCCCAATCAATCGGCTGGCACACAAGAGTTTTTCCAAGTCGTTTTGCAACTTCAGAGGCAAGGTCAATGTCGTAACCCGTAATGTTATTGTTTTCATCACGGAATCCAAGTGGCGGGAAAGAATCATCAAGACCCAAAACAAATTCATTTGAGGCTTTCTTTGAACAAGAAATCAAAGAAACTGACGAAACCAATGCAAGAAGTGCAATACGTAAAATTTTTTTCATTTTTTTCTCCTATAAAAGTCTGCAATACAAACTTTAACTAAAAACTGACTTTTTGTTTTTTAGCCAATTTTTTTAATTTTTTCTACTTTTTTTACAGAAAGCTGTCATATTTTCAATTTGCACTGAAACGGTTTTTGAAGACGGCGCTCCGGTAGTACAGCGATTTTCTACGCAAGCTTCCGGCGTAATTTTTGCGTACAAATCTTCTTCAATTAATTCAGAGCAAGATTTTAACTGTTCAAGACTTAAATCTTCAATGCGACTTAATCCGCTTTCAATGGCAAGACGAACGGTTTTAGCAGCAACTGAATGTGCAGTTCTAAAAGGCATTCCCTTACGCACAAGGTATTCAGCAACATCAGTGGCATTCGCAAATCCGCCTTCACAACTTTTTGCCATATTTTTAAGATTCCACTTGCACGAAGAAACCATTGCGGTAAACACTTTTAAATTCGCTTCAACTGTATCAAGGGCATCAAAAAGCGGCTCTTTATCTTCCTGAAGGTCCCGGTCGTAAGCAAGCGGCAGTCCTTTTACCATTGTAAGAAGATTCATTAAGTCCCCGTAAACTTTTCCAGTTCTTCCGCGGATAAGTTCTGCAAAATCAGGATTTTTTTTCTGCGGCATAATTGAAGAGCCAGTAGACCATTTTTCGCTCATATCAACAAAAGAAAATTCCGTAGTAGACCACAAAACCAACTCTTCGCACATACGGCTTAAATGAGACTGCAAAATTGCAAAATCAGAAGTAAATTCAATGCAGTAATCGCGGTCGCTTGAAGAATCAAGAGAATTTTCAGTAACCCCGGCAAATCCTAAACTTTCTGCAACCATTTCACGATTTAACGGCAAAGTAC
Source organism: uncultured Treponema sp. (assembly GCA_964639315.1). GTDB lineage: Bacteria > Spirochaetota > Spirochaetia > Treponematales > Treponemataceae > Treponema_D. Next base: position 3,883 of record CAZXCR010000136.1, read on the forward strand.
TTCCCTGCAAGGCACCACTTCCCAAAGGCGAAAGTTCCGTGCGCTTTAAAGAATCTTCCAGGCGAAGCCAGTCACGCTTTAGCATAGTTGCCCACGCCATAAGATGCTGAGCTAAAGTTCCCGGTTGCGCGTGCTGCATATGAGTAAAGCCGGTTAAAAGGGAAGTTTTATGTTCATCAGCAATTGATGTAAGACTTTCAATCGTAGTAAGAATTTCGTTCTGCAAAAGAGGAATTACGCGGCGCAAGTAAAGACGCTCATCAAGTGCAATCTGATCGTTACGGCTGCGTCCTGTGTGAAGTTTTTTTCCAGCCTCGCCAATTCTGTCAGTTAAGGTGGCTTCTACAAAAGAATGAATGTCTTCTGCGCTGTAATCAATTTTTAACTTACCAGATTCCAAATCTTCTTCAATAGATTTTAATCCGCAAATTATAGCCTTGCTCTCTTCACTAGAAATTATTTTTGTTTCCCCAAGCATTGCAGCGTGAGCAATTGAACCGTGAATATCATCTAAGGCCATTCGCTCATCCACGTGAATAGAAGTTTCAAATTCAACTGCAGCAGCATCAGGGCCTTCCGCAAATCTTCCAGACCAAAGTGCCTTGTGATTATCGCCAGTTAAAGCACCGTGTCCGCTGATATTTTTTTCATTCATTCCGCTCAAATCACTCATTTTCTTTCATCCATTTTTCAATTCCGATTTTTATTTCTTCGTCAATGTCATGCTCAATACGGCAGGCATTTTCTTCTGCAAGAGATTCAGAAACGCCGGTTATTTTTTCCAGAAATTTTGTAAGCAGAACATGACGTTCGTAAACTGCGCTTGCTTTTTCCTTGCCTTTTTCAGTAAGTTCAAGCGCCCCAATTTTACCAAGTTCAACATATCCGTTTTCTTCGAGAATGCTCATTGCACGGCTTACACTTGGCTTTGAAACCTTTAGTTTTTTTGCAACGTCAACAGAACGCGCATATCCATTTTCTTTTTGCAACATTAAAATTGCTTCAAGATAATCTTCCCCAGACTGATGAATTTCTGACATAAGTTTTCCTCATACATTTTGCCGATAAAACAATTTTTTAAACGGTTTGGGATTCTCTGTTTTTAGAGGCAGCCACAAAATCTTCCACATTATAATATCTTGTTGCAGATTTTTAAAGACACGATTAGCTTTTCAAAAAGATTAAGAGCCGCAGAAATAAATGCTTAAAATTCGAGGTTGTTGCAAGGTTTATTTATTTGGAGCGAGTTTTTTTTGCGTGCACTTTGTCTTTTACTCGCGCCATTGCGCTTCGAGGGGAAAATTTTATTAGGAATCCGCTGTTCGTCGCAACCTTACGGTTACGTATGCCCACATTCGTGGGCAACACGAGTTTTCTTGCGAAAACTCGCAGATTTTTGTTGCTAAGAAATTGATTCTTTTTAACTGCAAATCATATCAGTAACCGGCGCTTCGCGCGGAACTCCGGGCCTCCATAGCGGGCTAGGCTTGGCTGTTTTGTGCGTTAAGACAAATTTTCTTTGACAAGAAGAAATTTATTAGTAGGCTGAATTTTGAGTTTAAATAAAATTTACAAAAAGATGTAGGAAAATAAAAGACCCGGTGGTTGA